>NZ_CANG01000007.1:0-161860 GCF_000309315.1 Sedimentibacter sp. B4 | reverse complement strand
TGTTTTGCTGTCGATAAACAAAGATGGAAATTATCATTATTGATAATCATTTTTCAAAATTAATAAATTTAAAATTTGCTTAAAAAACAGCTCTGTTTTTGACCAAGCATTAACCTCGTATCATTTTTGAGAATTTTCTACAATCTTATGCCCAATCTATCCTGTACTTTTGCTGATTTTTAATAATTCAAAAATTGGTATGAATTTTGCAACTTAACAGTATGGGAGGTAATGATATGGATAAAAGTTTACTTATTAACATATTAAAAAATCAGGTTACACCTGCTCTGGGGTGTACAGAACCAGGCGCAGTGGCATATGCTGTTGCAAGAGCAAAGGAAATTTTAGGCACCGAAATAAGCAAGCTTAATATTGAGGTTGACAAAAATATATTAAAAAATGGAATGAGTGTAGGAATACCCGGAACCAACGAGCATGGAATAGTCTTTGCAGCGGCATTGTCACTGGTAATAGGAAAATCAGAATATGTGCTTGAGGTTTTAAAGGACGTTGACGATAAAAGCATAAACAAGGCGTTGGAAATAGTAAAAAAAGACATTATAAAGCTTAATCTTAATGAAAACATAAGCGGGCTTTACATAAGGGTAGATGCCGAAGGAAACGGTGAAAAATCAACGGTCATCATCAAAAACGCGCACAGCCGAATTGTCTTTGAAAGCAAAAACAACAATGTTCTGTTTGACAACACTGCCCCTGTGGGTATACAATCAACAAACAAACAAAATTCGGGCAATGAGATAAAGTATGAAATTAAAAATTATTCCATTGATGATTTGATCCTTTTTTCTGTTGAATGTCCAATTGAAGAACTGGATTTCATAAAAACCGGCATAGAAATGAACATGAGAATTGCAAATGTGGGTTTGACTGAAAACACCGGTGTTGGCATGGGAGATTATTTTTACAAAAATGCAACTGACGTATTTTCCATGGCCAAAGCATACACTGCTGCAGCTTCTGAAGCAAGAATGTCCGGATATCCCCTGCCCGTTATGAGCAGCGCAGGTTCCGGCAATCATGGACTTGTTGCAATAATTCCGATCGCATTCATAGGAAACAAAAAAAATCTTCCTGAGGAAAAAATTATCCGTGCCGTAGCACTCAGTCATCTTGTTACAATATTTGTAAAAGTCCATCTTGGAGCATTGTCGCCGGTGTGCGGCTGTGGTGTTGCAGCAGGAGTTGGCTGTGCTGCAGGTCTTACATTTCTTTTGGAAGGAAGCAGCAAACAAATAAAGTCATCCATAAACAACATGGTGGCAGGAATTTCAGGCATGCTTTGTGACGGAGCCAAGCTTGGCTGCTCGTACAAGCTGTCCATTTCTGTTGATGCAGCTGTTGATGCATCTGAAATGGCTCTTAAAAACATATTTATTCCCGATGACAACGGCATATTGGGTGATACACCGGAAAAAACAATAATAAATCTTGCTCATGTTTCAAACATAGGCATGAAAAATACAGATGGAGTAATATTAGAAGTTATGCTTAACAAATGTTAGCATAATATATAGTAAAGCAAATTTCCCGGGCTCACAGCCCGGGTTACTTTATAAATGAGAGGTGCAAAATGGATATTAAAAATTTAGCCGAGAAATACAGCGACTACATAATTGAGCGCAGGAGGTTTTTCCATTCAATTCCGGAACTCAGTTTTGAAGAAGTGAAAACAACAGAAGAAATTAAACGAAACTTGGAATCTATGGGCATTGAAGTCGAAACCTTCCCTGACTACAACGGACTGATTGGAACAATCCGCGGCACACATCCCGGAAAGACTGTAATGCTCAGGGCTGACATAGATGCCCTTCCTGTAGAGGAACACACGGGCCTTAGCTATGCTTCCACAAACGGCAATATGCATGCATGCGGCCATGATGCTCACATTTCAATGCTTTTAGGAGCATCAAAAATACTAAGTGCTATGAAAGAAGAAATTAAAGGAACTGTTAAACTGTTGTTCCAGTCCGCGGAAGAATCATGCTACGGAGCAAAATACTATGTGGAGAAAGGAGTTCTTGAGGGCGTTGATGCAATATTTGGAATGCACATCTGGGGAACGCTCGATGCTCCATACTTCAACCTTGAAGCAGGCAACAGAATGGCTTCTGTTGACAACTTCAAAATAACCGTTGAAGGCGTATCATCTCACGGCTCAGCTCCTCACCTTGGAAAGGATGCAGTAATTGCAGCCTCATCTATAATCATGAACATTCAGACCATCGTCAGCAGAATAAATAACCCTTTAAATCCTCTTGTTGTTTCCATAGGAACAATAAAGGGTGGAAAGAGGTTTAACATTATAGCCAACCATGTGGAAATGGAAGGAACCATCAGGACCCACTCCAGGGAAGTCAGAGCCGAAATTGAAGGGCACTTAAGAAACATAGTTGAAAATACAGCGAAAGCTCTCGGCTGCAATGCTCAGCTTAACTATACATATTATGCTGCTCCTGTAATCAATGAACATGACCACATAAACAACATAGTAAGAAATGCGGCAGTGAAGCTTTACGGTGAAGAAAGCCTCACACCGATGCCAAAACTCATGGGATCTGAAGACTTTTCATATCTTACTGAAAAAATTCCCGGCTTTTACGGATTCATAGGCACAAGAAATGCAGACAAAGGTTATATTTATACAAATCACAACGATAAATTCACTGTGGATGAGAGTGTACTTCACAGAGGAGCTGCTTTGTACGCACAGTTTGCATATGATTTTCTTGACGAAAAAAACAAATAGTATTGGAGGCATTATGACAATTAAAAATCTAGCTAAAAAATATGAAAATTACATAATAGAACAACGACAATTTTTGCACGGAATACCAGAACTGAGCCTTAATGAAAAAAACACCACAAAAAAATTAGTGGAAGAGCTTGAAAAAATGGGTATTGAAACCATACACTTTCCTGATTACAACGGGTGCATAGGAATAATCAGAGGTGGAAAACCAGGGAAAACAATTATGCTCAGGGCAGATATAGATGCTCTACCTGTTGTTGAAAAGACAGGTCTTTCATTTGCTTCAACCAACGGCAACATGCATGCATGCGGGCATGATACCCACATGGCTGTACAGCTTGGAGCAGCAAAGATTCTAAACGACATCAGACATGAACTGCCGGGAACAGTGAAACTGCTTTTCCAGTCAGGAGAAGAGGTTGGTATAGGATCAAAATACTATGTTGAAAATGGATACCTTGACGATGTTGACGCAGTATACGGCGCACATGTGTGGTCCGGAATAGAAGCAGGAAAATTCAATCTGGAACCAGGTGAAAGAATGGCTTCCTGCGACACATTTAAAATCATTGTAGAAGGCGTATCCTCTCACGGGTCAGCACCAAACCTTGGCAATGATGCCCTTTATGCTGCTGCCTCCATAGTAATGAACATACAGTCATTTATGAGCAGAAGAAACAACCCTCTTGAAGCTGCTGTAGTTACAGTGGGAACAATAAACGGAGGGCAGAGATTCAACATAGTAGCCAATGAAGTAGAGATGGAAGGAACCACAAGGGCATTTAACAAAAAAGTCAGAAACTCCATAGAAGGTGAACTCAGAAAAATAATAGAAAACACTGCAGAAGCTCTTGGAGTTAAAGCAACTTTGGAATATAACTATCTTACTCATCCTATAACAAATGAAGACGAACTGCTTAACAAAATAGCACACAATGCTGCAGTTAAACTTTTCGGAGAAGATTGTCTTGTATCAATGACAAAGGTAATGGGAGCAGAGGATTACTGCCACCTTGTGGCCGACAGACCAGGCTTCTTTGGATTCTTCGGGTGCTACAACGAAAAAATCGGAGCCGTACACAACAACCACAGCGAATTTTTCCTGGTTGATGAAAGCACGCTATACATGAGTTCCGCCCTGGCAGCTCAATTTGCATACGACTACCTTACAGAAAAATAAATTTTCACGCTGAGTATTAATTCTCAGCGTTTTTTCTTTACACAATTGCTTTTTTAAAATATACTTAAATGAGATTAATCTAACGAGGTGAAACATGAAAAGAAAAATATGTTTGTTTTTGGCTGCAGCCATGATGATTTTCTCTATGAATTCAGCAGCCTATGCAGAGGAACTGGACAAGGAGAAATTTGAACAGGACGTTGATTTTATGGAAAAGGTAATATATTTTGTACTTGATAATTATCAGTATGAAATTTCCCAGGAAGACGTGATGAACGGACTTTATGACGGTTTCTTTGGAGTACTTGATGATTACAGCGTATACTACACACCCAAGGAATACCAGGCAATGCTTGAAGACACTGCAGGTGAATTTTCAGGCATAGGAGTTCAGATCATAGATGTTGACGGTAATGTTGTTGTATTGACTCCTCTTGCAGGCTCACCTGCCATAGAAGCAGGAATCAAAGCAGGAGACATCATAAAGTATGTGGACGAAAAAGACATTACAGGTCTCACTGTAAATGAAGCTTCAATGATAATCCGCGGCCAGGAAGGAACAAAAGTTAAAATCGGCGTTGTACGAGACGGAAAAGACATAACTTTTGAACTTACAAGAAGAACAATTGTTACAAGCTCTGTGGAAGGAAACATCATGGATAACAACATAGGATACCTAAAGGTTACAGAGTTTTCAGATAACACTGTAAAATATGTAAAAGAAGAGCTTGCAGAATTTGATAAAAACAATGTAGAAAAAATAGTAATAGACATGAGAAACAACGGAGGCGGAACTCTTGATGCAGCTGTTGACATGCTCAACCTCTTTGTTACAGAAGGTGATGTTGTTTATGTGGACTATGCAACCGGAAAAGAGGATGTTTATACAAGCGAATTGAAAGAGCAAAAATATGAAATTGCAGTGCTCATCAATGAAGGAAGCGCCAGCGCCACTGAAATTTTTGCGGGGGCTGTAAAGTACAAAAAAGAAGGAACAATTGTAGGAACACAGTCCTTCGGCAAAGGCATAGTGCAGACGCTCTACCCTCTTGTAAACGGCAGCGGTGTTAAATTTACAACTGCGGAATATTTTTCAGTTGACAGAACACCCGTACATAAAATAGGAATAACACCTGACATAGTAGTAGAAAATGAAACTATGGATTTATCACGTTTTCCTGCATTCAGCAATACAAACAAGCCGGTCATGGGTTCTGTGAGCCTGGATGTTCTTGCTGCTGAAATGATTCTTGATACTCTTGGATATGATGTTCCTGATCCTGATGGAGTTTATGACCAATCATCATTTAACCAGATGATAAAATACCAGGAAGACAATTCTTTGTACCCATACGGCACAATAGATTTTGCAACTCAAAAATCATTGTACAGCTCACTTTTAGACCATGCTAAAAACAGCGTAGTTGACAAACAGCTCCAGACTGCTGTTGATGCACTCACAAAATAATATATTAATTACTGCATAAAAATACAAATTCAAGCCACAGTTTAACATTGTTGGCTTGAATTTTTTTTAGAAAATTTTTATAAAAATTTTTCTAAAAAGACTATTGACAAACATTTTTTTCTCTGTTACAATTCATAAAAATTAATCAACAAAAGCTGTGACGGAGAAAAAACTTTTCAATATGACAAGTTACAGAGAGTCGGCGTACGCTGAAAGCCGATACTGTCAAGAAAACACACTCGCTCCAGAGCTGATCGTCTGAAAACAGTAGGATGATACGTTGCCCCGTTAAAGGCTAAGATTTGTCAGAATCTGAATCGAGTGGTTTAGTGTATTTTTTTATACATAAACAATATGGGTGGTACCGCGGATATATCCGTCCCTGAGAGCTAATGCTTTCATGGACGGATTTTTTATTTCCATCGGAAGCCAGATTCTGCAATTACCAACAAACATTACAGGAGGTTTCAAATGGAAAGGATAGTAAAAATTTTCGACACAACATTAAGAGACGGAGAGCAGTCACCCGGCTGCAGCATGAACCTGAAAGAAAAAATAGAAATGGCCACTCAGCTTGAACGTATGAATGTGGACATTATTGAAGCAGGATTTGCTGCAGCTTCACCGGGAGACCTTATGGCAATTCAGGAAATTTCAAAACACATAAAAAATTGTACCATTGCCAGTCTTGCACGTTCTAACAAAGATGACATCGACAAGGCATGGGAAAGCTTGAAATATGCTGTTCATCCGCGCATACACGTCTTCATAGCAACGTCACCAATACACATGGAATACAAGCTTAACATGACACCGGAGCAGGTTGTTAAGGCTACTGAGGAATTGGTTTCTTATGCAAAATCTAAATGCGCCGACATTGAATTTTCATGCGAAGATGCTACAAGAAGCGACGTAGATTTCATCGCAAGAGTCATTGATACAGCTATCAAGGCAGGAGCAACAACAATAAACATTCCTGATACTGTGGGATACACAACACCTGATGAATATTACAACTTCATAGTTTCAATCACTGAAAAATGCCCGGCAATAAAGACAGTTGATATTTCTGTCCACTGCCACAATGATTTGGGCATGGGAGTTGCAAACACTCTGGCAGCCATAAAAGCAGGAGCAACACAAATCGAATGCACAGTGAACGGAATCGGAGAAAGAGCCGGAAATGCAGCTCTTGAGGAAATAGTCATGGCTATAAAAACAAGAAAAGACTATTTCAAGGCTGACACAAGAATAGACACTAAACAGATAATGAGAAGCAGCAACCTTTTGACAAGAATAACCGGAATCAAAGTCCAGCCCAACAAGGCAATTGTAGGAAATAATGCATTTTCTCACGAATCCGGTATCCATCAACATGGAGTTTTAAAAAACAAACAGACCTACGAAATAATGACTCCTGAATCTGTGGGGCTTGACAAAAACAAGCTTGTTCTTGGAAAACACTCCGGAAGGCACGCATTCAGAGACAAATTGGAACAGTTGGGTTACAAGCTGACAAACGAAGAGCTGGATGAAGCATTCAAAAAGTTCAAAGAACTGGCAGACAAGAAGAAAGATGTATTCGACAAGGACATCGAAGCATTGGTTTCAAGACAAAAAATTGATGTTCCAAGAACATACGAGCTTCACAATTATGTAATTAACACCGGCAACGTTATAACACCTACAGCAACAGTTTCAATCAAAAAAGACAAAATGATCAAAGAAGAAGTTGCAACAGGCGATGGTCCCATATACGCTTCATTTAAAGCCATAGAAAAAATATTGGGCAGGGACTACCAGCTTGATGACTTCTCAATCAATTCCATCACAGAAGGCGAAGATGCACTGGGAGACGTTATGGTTAGATTGAACGATGACGGTGAGAAGTTCGTTGGAAGAGGAATGAGTACTGATATTATTGAAGCCAGCATAACCGCATATATAAATGCAATAAACAAAATGATTTACGAAAAACAAAATATTATACAATAAGGAGATTATTATGGGTATGACAATGACACAAAAAATTCTGGCTGCACATGCAGGATTGAATGAAGTAAAAGCAGGACAATTTATTGAAATGAACCTTGATCTGGTACTTGGCAATGACATTACGGCTCCTGTAGCCATTAAGGAATTCAAAAAAATGGGAGCAGATAAAATATATCACAAAGACAAGGTCGTCATTGTTCTTGACCACTTTGTTCCAAATAAGGATATAAAATCAGCCCAACAGTGCAAAATTTCAAGAGAATTCGCCAAAGAACAGGAAATCACAAATTTCTTTGATGTGGGACAAATGGGAATCGAGCACGCTCTTATTCCTGAAAAAGGACTCATTGTTGCAGGCGAGACATGTATTGGAGCAGATTCTCACACATGCACTTACGGTGCCCTGGGAGCTTTTTCAACAGGCATTGGTTCAACAGACATGGCTGCCGGAATGGCAACAGGTCAGGTATGGCTGAAAGTTCCATCTGCAATAAAATTCAACCTCACAGGAAAACCAAACAAATGGATAAGCGGCAAGGACGTCATTCTCCACATCATAGGAAAAATCGGAGTTGACGGAGCATTGTACAAATCAATGGAATTTACAGGAGAAGGTGTCAAGGAACTTTCAATGGATGACCGCTTTTCAATTGCTAACATGGCCATTGAAGCAGGCGGAAAAAACGGAATTTTCCCTGTAGATGAAAAGACCATTGAATACATGAAAGAACATTCAGCTAAAAATTACACTATCTTTGAAGCTGACGAAGATGCAGAATATGACCAGGTAATAGACATTGACTTAAGTACGTTGAAATCAACAGTATCTTTCCCCCACCTTCCGGAAAACACAAGAAGCATTGATAATGTGGGAGAAATTAAAATTCATCAGGCAGTTATCGGTTCATGCACAAACGGCAGAATTGAAGACATGAGAGTTGCAGCAGAGATATTAAAAGGGCGCAAGGTTCACCCGGATGTAAGAACAATAATCATTCCTGCAACACAATCTATTTACAAACAGTGCCTCACTGAAGGGCTGGCTGAAATATTCATCGATGCAGGGGCAGCCATAAGCACTCCTACATGCGGACCATGCCTGGGAGGTTACATGGGAATATTAGCAGACGGAGAAAGAAGTATTTCTACAACAAACAGAAACTTTGTAGGCCGCATGGGCCACACAGGTTCAGAAGTGTATCTGGCAAGTCCGGCAGTGGCTGCAGCTTCTGCAATAGCAGGAAAAATTGCTGATCCAAGCGACATAGTTAAATAAACTAAATAATATCGGAGGAATAAAAATGATTGTACAAGGAAAAGTTTTCAAATACGGCAACGACATAGATACAGATGTAATCATACCGGCAAGATACCTGAATGTGACAGACCCCAAGGATTTAGCCTCACACTGCATGGAAGACATAGACAAGAACTTCATCAATGAAGTCAAGGACGGAGATATCATGGTGGCTTTGAAGAACTTTGGATGCGGCTCATCAAGAGAACATGCTCCCATAGCCATAAAAGCAGCAGGAATATCATGCGTCATTGCTAAAAGCTACGCCCGAATTTTTTACAGAAATGCTTTTAACATCGGTCTTCCAATACTTGAATGTGAAGAAGCCGCAGACAAAATACAAGCTGGCGACGAAGTAACTGTAGATTTCAAAAACGGCACTATAAAGAACATAACAAAAAATGAAACTTATCAGGCAGAGCCGTTTCCGGAATTCATCGAGCAGATAATCAATGCAGACGGACTTGTAAATTACGTAAAAAACAAACTAAAAAAATAATGAAGAATGAAGAATTAATAATTAAGAATTAAATGAAGAATTCAGGCAAAGCCTGAATTCCTCCACAATTCTTCATCCTTAATTATTAATTCTTAATTTCAAAAAAGCGGAGGGTTCAATGAATTATAAAATAGCAGTTATAAAAGGCGACGGAATCGGCCCTGAAATAGTTGATGAAGCCGTCAAGGTTTTAAATAAAGTAGGAGAAGTATACGGTCACACATTTGCATACATAGAGGCACTTGCAGGAGGCGCTGCCATAGACAAGACAGGAGTTCCTCTTCCTCAGGAAACATTGGATGTATGCAGAAAGAGCAATGCTCTGTTATTCGGAGCAGTTGGCGGGCCAAAATGGGATAGCCTTCCAAGTGAAATAAGACCTGAAAAGGGACTTCTTTCATTAAGAAAAGAGCTCAACTTATACACAAATATCAGACCTGCCATAATGTTCGATGAATTGAAGGACACATGCCCCTTAAGACCGGACATTGTTGAAGGAGGTTTAGATGTTGTAATACTAAGAGAGCTTACGGGAGGAATTTATTTCGGAAAGAAGTTTACCGAAGGAGATTATGCCTGTGACTGCATGGAATATTCCAAGTATGAAATTGAAAGGATTGCCCATCAAGCATTTAAAATTGCTCAAACAAGAGACAAGAGAGTAACAAGCGTGGATAAATCAAATGTGCTTGAAACTTCAAGGCTGTGGAGAAAGACTGTTGAAGAAACAGCAAAAAAATATCCGGACGTAAAATTAAACCACATGTATGTTGACAATGCCGCAATGCAGCTTGTAACAAACCCTAAACAATTTGATGTCATAGTCACTGAAAACATGTTTGGAGACATTCTTTCTGACGAAGCAAGCATGATTACCGGCTCCATAGGAATGCTTCCATCTGCTTCATTAGGTGACAACAACTTTGGAATGTACGAACCGATTCACGGTTCAGCTCCTGACATTGCAGGTCAAGGAAAAGCGAACCCAATTGCAACAATCATTTCCGTATCAATGATGCTTAAATATACCCTTAATCTGCCAACAGAAGCGCAATCAATTGAAAATGCAGTAAAAAAGACATTGAAAGATGGTTACAGAACCATGGACATTGCTAAAAAAGGCGAAAAGGCTATTACTACACAGGAAATAGGAAAAATTATAACAGAAAATATTCAGTAAAAAAAGCAGAGGACCGTAAGACACTAAGACTATTTATAAACTCTGACGCTGTCATCCTTAACGATAGTGAAGGATCTCATCTTTATTTAAAACATGAGATTCTTCGGGCTACGCCCTCAGAATGACAACGTCAAATATTACTTTGTCATCATGTTTATGTGCTGCTTAGTGATGCCTGCTCATTAATGGCTGAAGAAACCTTGTTGTTCATGTCGGCTGCCAAAAGTATTCCCTCACATATGGTTTCAGCCATTTCATAAATAAGAGAGAGCCTAGTGTCCTGAACCAGGTCATGAAATTCCTTGTCGCTTGAATCAACAACCCCTATTATTGAAACATCCCCTATTTCCGGAAGCAGCTTCCCAATTCCCTTTCCGGGAGTTATGGAACCTTCCCGCACCTCTATTATTCCTTGGTTTTTCTTGTTGCTTAAGCATGCATCAATAGCTATGATATTATCATAATTTTTCTTTTTTAATGTTTTTATGTAATCGTTGATATTTATTGCATGGACAGGTTTTTCCAGCGTCCCGTATATATCACCGCAAAAATTTTCTTTCATGAGCAATGTTCCGGTTAACGGACCCAGGCTGTCAATTATGCATTTATCTGTTCCGATACATACCAAAGCAAAATTGTTTTTCATATGTTCAGCCAGATAATTTCCGATTTTTATGGCTGCAAAGCTGTTTTTGTAATGCACTTCCAATGGATTCAAAGGAAACACCCCCTATGCATTAGTATATACAGCCAGGGGGTGCTTTATGTGCAGCATTTATTCAATTTTATTTTTAATCGCGATAGTACCTGTCATAATCGTTATATCCGTCTTGTGCGTTAAAATCATTTAAATTAAAATCGCCTGAAGTTGCCGTTCCGTTGTCCAGCGAAATTTTCCTAAGAGCCACATAAAGCTGTGCACATGTTGCATCGTAATAAGGATTCACGAAAAGCATTCCTATAACCAGCGCCAATAATCCCAGAAGATACCACCCCAAAAATGATATATCCAGTACAAAAGCTTCAAATTTATTACCATTCATCATTTTTCTGCTCAGGGTAATTGCTTCATTTGCCCCTATGTTTGGATTATCACCCAGTATATACGGAACCATCCTGTACGAATATGCTTTTATTATGCCTGGAATAACAAAAAGCAGCGTCCACAAGATGTTGTAGACATTCATAAGAAACATTGTTGATATAATTCCCTTGTAATTCATGCTGTCAAAAGAAAACCCGTAACATCCCTTTGTATTCTTGTACTGTGAAAGCTTTACAAAATACCTCCTTGAACCAACTTCCAGCGAATATCCAACGAAGATCCTGAATACTAAAAGAAGAATTGCTCCAACTACAAAAATCATAAAATATTCCGGATGACGTGCTAAATATTCCCCTGTATCTTCGCCTCTTGAACTTCCGCCTCTGCCTGTTACCAGCATTAAAACCAAGCTTACTAAAAAAGCATTCCAGTAGTTGTTTTTAAGAGACGCCTTTGCTAATGATTTAAGCTCTACCCTATCCCACATATTACCTCCTATTTTAAACAGCTATTTAGCTGCAAATATTTGAACCAATAGCTTCATATATTTTCTCATTCCTTCACACAAATTGTAGCTTCCGTCATGAGATGCCCAGTCATAACACAGTCCTCTTGCAGCAATAAATAAATATTCCGTTATTCCTTCAGGTTCATAGTCCTTAATTATTTCATCATTTTCCTGACCAATCTTGATTATTTCCGTAAGCACTGCCTGCATATTTCTACCCTTGGAAATGTAAAGCTTGTTAGCAGATGCAAATAGCTGTTTTGCAGTTTCCACGCCTGTTAATTCATTATATTTCGCATAATATTCAAAATAATCAATAATATTTTCGACTGCGCATTTTCCTTTGACGTTAGGTCTTACTGTTTCTTCGAAATACACATCTCCCCTCTTGTATATTTCTATCAAAATATCATCCTTTGATTTGAAATAATTGTAGAAGGAACCAACAGACACACCAGCCTTGGTGCATATGTCGTCAATTTTCATGTTATTGAATCCCTTTTGTTCCATGAGTTTTATTGCAGTCTTGTAAATTTTGTTTTTTGTAGCCTCAGCCTGAATTTTTCTGCTGTTTATTTTCTCTGCAGCCATTTCAGTCTCCTTACATTATATTTAAAGTATCATTTGAATTATAACAAATTAATTATGCAATTACTATTGAAATCATAAAATATTTGAATATTTTTAATAATACTAAATTTATTCTTTCTTAAAAAATTATTGTCTTTATTTTGTTGACACCGGTGTTCAAAGACAATATAATAATTTCATTACATCAAGAAGGTGAAAATGTGGAAAATTATATTAAAAGAACTGCCAAAGTAATGTTTGGACTGGTACTATACTCAATTGGACTTTTATTCAGCATCAATGCAAACATTGGACTTGCTCCATGGGATGCTTTCGGAATTGGAGTATCGAACTTAACTGGAATTTCCTATGGAAATGTTAGCATATTGACCGGAATTATAATATTGTTTTCGGTTGTGCTTCTAAAGGAAAAAATAGGCATTGGGACTGTTTTGAACACCGTCCTCATAGGTATATTCGTTGATATTCTTCTTTCATTGAATATATTGCCTAAAATGACAAACTTTTTTGCCGGCTTGTTGGTTATGGTCATAGGTCAAGTAATAGTAAGCTTTGCCAGCTATTTTTACATAAGCCCCGGCATGGGATGCGGACCAAGAGACACACTCATGGTTGCACTGGGCAAGAGGTTTCCCACTGTTCCAATCGGAGCAATCCGCGGGCTCATTGAAGGCACAGTGCTTATCATAGGCTTCCTTCTTGGAGCAAAGGTCGGAATAGGAACTGTCATTGCAGTTTTCGGAATAAGTTTCATAATGCAGACAACATTCAAATACCTTAAGTTTGACATAAAGGCTGTTGTACACGAAAGCCTTTTCGATTCATTGAAAAATTTCAAGGTTATATTTGCTAAATCATAAAAAAGCTATGTTTCCATAGCTTTTTATATTATGTGTATTAATTTCATACCAAAGTGAGAATTTCTCTTATGTCCTTGATTTTTGCAGAAGCCATGTCACCTTCTTTTTCTTCTCCGTAACCATACTGGCAGTAAACAGAATATATTTCGTTTTTCACCCCTGCTTCAATATCATGAAATCTGTCACCCACAATTACCTGGTTCATAGGATAATTGTTTTTAATGATTTTTAAAACCTCATGTTTAGGAATGAAATCATACATTTCAGAACAAATTAAATCATCAAAATAAACATCGAGATTGAATGCAGCAACAGCTGCTTCCATGTACCTGACACTGCAGTTGCTTAAAAATACAAGCTTAAAATCTCTTTTCTTAAGTGATTGGAGAACTTCTGCTGTATTGTCATAAAGACAGCCACTTCCTGAAAGCAGTTGATTATGCATTTCTCTTCCGATTATTGCTCCGGCTCTGTCCTTAAAAGATTCATCCAGATCTTTCATGAAATCGTCCCACATCTCAATCCTGGTGTACCCAAGCCATCTTGAAATTTCATCATCCTTCCACTCCCTTGGTTCTGCTTTTTTATTATCCACAAGAAAATCATAGGCCTTCCTGAAAGCAGGTGAGTAAATTTTGATGCTGTTGTTAAGTGTTCCGTCAAAATCAAAATAAATTGTTTTGACGTCCTGAAGCTTCATTTTACTTCTCCAGCTCATCAAAAAGATTTACCATTTCAATTGCTGTGCAGGCAGCATCATAACCCTTGTTTCCTGCTTTTGTTCCTGCTCTTTCAATAGCCTGTTCAATTGTGTCTGTAGTGAGCACTCCAAAGACTACCGGAAGTCCTGTTTCCAGAGAAACGTTGGCTATTCCTTTTGACACTTCGCTTGAAACGAAGTCAAAGTGAGGAGTAGATCCTTTTATTACTGCACCAAGGCATACAACGGCGCTGTACTTGCCCGACTGTGCCATCTTCTTTGCAGCCAGAGGAATTTCAAAAGCTCCCGGAACCCAGGCAACTTCAATTTCTTCTTCATTTACACCGTGTCTCTTCAGCGCATCCAGTGCTCCAGCCAAAAGCTTTCCTCCAATAAATTCGTTGAATCTTCCTACCACTATACCATATTTCTTATTGTTTGATGTTAATCTTCCTTCATATATTCTCATGTTCATCCTCCTATTAAAATTGTAAATCGTGACCCATTTTTTCTTTTTTTGTTTTTAAATAAAATTCATTTTTTTCGTTACTTTCCACCTGAATATTTTCCTTGCCTACAACTTCAATTCCAAAGCCTGACAGACCTATAATCTTTTGAGGATTGTTTGTCATAAGTCTTATTTTTCTGATTCCAAGAGCATACAGTATCTGCGCCCCAATTCCGTAATCTCTTAAATCTTCCTCGAATCCAAGAGCAAGGTTTGCTTCCACAGTGTCCATTCCCTGGTCCTGCAGTGAATATGCCCTGATTTTGTTGATGAGGCCTATTCCTCTTCCTTCCTGCCTCATGTATAAAAGAACTCCTCTTCCTTCTTCCTCTATGCGCATCAATGCTTCATGCATCTGATCACCGCAGTCGCACCTCAATGAACCGAAAGCATCTCCTGTGAGGCATTCCGAGTGAACCCTCACAAGCACAGGTTCCTCTGTCTCTACATCGCCTTTAACAAGAGCCACATGATGCTCTCCTGTAATTTTATTGATGAATCCTATCATTTTAAAATCACCGAATTTTGTAGGCATGCTTGCTTCGGCAACTTTTTCCACAAGCACTTCCTTTTTTCGCCTGTATTCAACCAGGTCCTTAATTGTAATAAGCTTCAAGTCGAATTTCTCTGCATATTTTTCAAGGTCCGGAACCCTTGCCATGGTACCGTCTTCATTCATTATTTCGCAAATTACTCCTGCAGGATAAAGACCTGCCAGTCTTGCCAGGTCAACAGATGCTTCCGTATGTCCTGTTCGCACCAGCACTCCGCCGTCTTTTGCAACCAGAGGAAAAATATGTCCCGGCCTGTTGAACTCTGAAGGCTTTGCATCCTTTTCAAGCATGTGCTGAATAGTCTGTGCCCTTTCATGAGCTGATATTCCTGTTGTAGATCTGTTTGAATCAACAGAAACAGTAAATGCCGTTTCCTTTGGGTCCGTATTGTTTGTAACCATACTCTTTATGTTGAGTTCATCAAGCCTTTCCTTGAGCATTGGAAGGCATATGAGACCTCTTCCATGCTTAGCCATAAAGTTGATATGCTCCGGCTTTACCTTTTCTGCAGCCATGAGCAAATCGCCTTCATTTTCTCTGTCCTCGTCATCAATTACTATTACCATGTTTCCTCTTTTGAGTTCCTGAATTGCTTCTTCAATCGTATTAAACATATTTCCTCCTATAAAAAACCATTGTCAGCTAAAAATTTCATATCTATTTTGCTTGTTTCCTGTTTTTCATCACTTTTGAAAGTAAGAAATCTTTCAATGTATTTTCCCACAATGTCACATTCAAGATTCACTTCATCACCTATTCTTTTCTTAAGCAAGACTGTTTCTTCCTTTGTAACAGGTATGAGAGACACCCTGAATGAATTATTGTCTGTATCAACAACCGTAAGGCTCGTTCCGTCAATTGCAACAGAACCCTTTGGTATTATGTACTTAATTACATTGCTTGTAGTTTCAACCGTGAGCCAGGTTGCGTTGTCTTCATCCTTATATTCCTTTATGGTTCCTGTTCCGTCTATGTGTCCGGAAACTATGTGGCCTCCAAGTCTGTCACTCACTTTAAGTGCCCTTTCAAGATTGACAGGACTGCCTTTCTTAAGTTTGCCTAGGTTTGTCTTTCGCATGGTTTCAGGCATTACATCAACTGTAAATGAACTGTTTGTAAAACTTGCTACTGTCAGACATACGCCGTTTGTGCTTATGCTGTCCCCAAGCCTAACATTTTCAAGAACTTTTTTAGCCTTAATGGTTAGCTTCATGGACTTTCCTCCATTTTCAGCACCTTCCATTGTACCTACTTCTTCAATCAATCCTGTAAACATATTAATTATCCTTTCTAACATAAGCTTCAATCATTATGTCATCATCAAAGTGGCTTATTTTTAAATTCTTAAGACTCACTGCATCCTTAAGATGTTCGAACCCTTTTCCTCCAACCGGCGTCTTTGCTTCATCTCCTCCTATTATTTTAGGAGCAATGAAAGCCACTACCTTGTCTGCAAGTTTCCTTTCAATTATGGAAAAATTAAGCGTTGAGCCTCCTTCAACCAGTACACTGTCAATACCTTCGCTGCCAAGCCAGTCAAACAAATATGATAAATCAACCTTTGAATCGAATTCCGGAGTAATTACAACCTGGACGTTGTTGAACCCTTTCAATAGTTCTATTTTTTGTTTGTCGGCTCTGTCAGTTGTGGCTATAATGGTTTTTTTATCTGAATCAATACTAAGCACTTTTGAATCAGGCGGTATTCTCAAACTAGAGTCAACAATTATTCTTGTTGCATCCGTTCCTCCGTTTTTAAGCCTTGTAGTAAGAGATGGATCATCTTTTATTATGGTGTTTACACCAACCATTATTCCTGAAACCCGATTTCTTAATTCATGCACATAATGTCTTGATTTTTCATTAGTTATCCACATTGACTCCCCTGTGTTGGTGGCAATTTTGCCGTCTAATGTCATGGCAGTCTTCAGTATACAAAAAGGTTTTTTTTCTCGTATGAACTTTAGGAAAATTTCATTTATCTTTTGTGCCTCCGCCTCAAGAACACCTGTGACAACTTCTATGCCGTTTTGCATGAGTATGGATATTCCTTTTCCTGCCACTTTAGGATTTGGATCAATCATTGCGACAACTGCCCTGGCAATTTTCTTTTCAACCAAAAGATCAGCGCATGGAGGTGTCTTTCCATAATGGGAACAGGGCTCAAGTGTCACATAAATAGTTGATCCTTCCACATCTTCATGAGCATTGTTTATTGCATTTACCTCGGCGTGAGGACCTCCGAAATATTCATGGTATCCTTCGCCTATGATTTTGCCATTCTTAACAATTATCGCTCCCACAAGAGGATTTGGACTGGTTTTTCCTATGCCCTTTAAGGACAAATCCAATGCTTTTTTCATATAAAACATGTCTTTAGATTCCATAGTCACCTCCATGATTATAATTTCCAAAATTTCATCTTTTACTTCTTGATACCCAAATTTTATAATTGTATTCATAGTGCGGAAAATTGTACGGGCATAAATTACATTGCATAATAAAAGGTTCTGAAGATAGTCTTCAGAACCGTATGTTCAAAATTACGAATACAAAAATATATTCGTCTTTCTTCTCCCATCCAGACTTTACTGTCGGTCTTGGAATTTCACCAAGTCAACCTTTCGGCTCGCGGACTTTACCGCCGGTCGGGAATTTCACCCTGCCCTGAAGATATATTCAATTTATTGTGATTATAATACCAAATCATTTGATTGTCAAATATTTTTTATTAAATTTGTCAATTGATATATTTAGAGACAATTGATTCAGCTTGAACAAATATGCCAAATTTACCACAAAAGAGGGATTTTTTGTATATTAAATCATTGATTTTTTTAATTCTGTATAATATAATCTTAATGGCGGTGATGAATCTTGAACTTATACCAATCAATCTCAAAGAAAAAGGCAATCGTTGATGTAATAGTAAATTTAATGGATGAAGAAGGCCTGAAAAATGTCACAATAAAGGACATCTGCGAAAATGCAGACATTTCTATAGGTTCATTCTATCATTATTTCAGCTCAAAAGATTCAATTGTGCAGGAAATGTATCAGCTCATGGATGAATATTTTTTATTGAATAAAGACAATATATGCAACCATTTTACTGCAATCGAAGATATAATTGATTTTGTCACACATTTTGGTTTATATGTGGAGCAATGGGGTTATTATGCTAACCTCCTTGTAATACGCACATCTTTAGAAGAAGCAGCCAAAGGTTCTCTAAATAAACATAGAAAAATTTACAATGTTCTTAAAGATATCATAGATATAGGAATTGAAGATAAATTCTTTAAAATAAACATTGATGATGAAGACCTTGCTTCAACAATATTTGTTATAATAAGAGGATATATGCTTGAATGGACAAAACACGGAGCCAATTACCCTGTCAAGGATAATATGGTCAGACAAGTAAAATATCTTTTAAATTCCATAAGTTAAAATAAAATCCACCGAAGTGGATTTTTATTTTTCTCTGTATTCTCTGCACTTTTGCAAAAATACATGAATATTTTGTTTTTCTTTTCCTATGTCGCTGCCCTTTCTGCCCAACCTGTCGCAAAACCCCAAAAGAGCTACTTCTTCTATGTCTGTTTCTTCCTTCATACTTTTTATGTCGGCAAATCCGTTGTTCTTGACCACATGAAGTATCTGCATGTGCCATCTTATTAAATGTTCAACCTGATGGATGAATTTATGGTCTGTGGTAAATTCTTTTAAGAATTCTCCAGCCATTACAGCTCCAACTTTTTCATGGTCGTAAGATGTAATTTTGCCTTTTCTTTTTTTAGTTGTGTCTGGTTTTCCTATGTCGTGAAGCAGAGCTGCCCACATAAACACTTTTTCATTTCTGCTTTTATGTTTTTCTCTGGCAGCAAAATCTATTACCATCATTGTATGGTTCCACACATTGCCTTCCGGGTGATAAACCGGCGACTGTTCGGCGTATTTCATGTTGTATATCATATTAAAGGGATGTTCCCTGAATATAGCCGTACTAGCTATGCTGTTAAAAAATTCGGAAGGTTTGTCATCCATCAGCAGGTGGTTGTTTATTTCATACAGTAAAATTTCTTTTGTTTCATCATCTGTTAAATCATAATTAAGCTCTTTTTGTTTTAGCTGCATGTTCACCTCTTTAATATCATTAATTTTATCATTATTATGATGCCAATGTAAACATAAAATATACTTTTGTATTAATGGCAGCATTTCCAATAATAAATACAATTGAAATTTATATTTTTTATAATTTAAATTTTCATCAAAAAGTATTATTAAGCTATTGACACTTATAAACAGCATATGTATAATAAGCTATTAAAATAAGTAATTGACAAAGGCGTCAACTTTTCGTAAGTTGCGCCTTTTTTTATTGCTTTTACGACATGGAGGAGAAATAAAATGAAATCAAAAAAAATTATTGCGTCATTGCTTGCTGTGACATTATTAGCTGGTATGGCATCAGGCCTTACAGCATGCAGTTCAAATGAAAAAGCAAGCACAGAAGAAAAAAAAGTTTTGAAAATAGGTATGGAATGTGCTTATGCACCATTTAACTGGACTCAGACAACAGATGAAAACGGTGCATTACCCATTGCCGAAACCGGCGGATATGCAAACGGTTATGACATAATGGTCAGCAAGATGATATCAGAAGAACTTGGCTATGAAGTTGAAATTTATAAAACAGAGTGGGACAGCCTGATTCTTTCTGTGAATTCAGGAAAAATTGATGCTGTTGTTGCCGGTATGGCCATGACTGAAGAAAGAAAACAAAGTGTGGATTTCACAGATACATATTACGTTGCAGACATAGTGGCAGTAACAATGAAAGGCAGCAAATATGAAAATGCCAAGTCATTGAATGATCTGACAGGTGCATCTGTAACATCTCAGGTAGCAACAATCTGGTATGATACAATTGAAGATCAGTTGCAGAATGCTGACATAAAACCTCCCGTAGATTCAACTCCGTCTACAATCACTACTCTTACATCAGGCAAGACAGACATCATAGTTATAGACATGCCAACAGCACTGGCAGCTCAAATGGCTAATCCAGACATGGTAATTCTGGACCTTGCAGAAGGGGATTTCGACACAAGTTCTGAAGATACAGACTTTGGCATTGCCGTTAAAAAAGGAAACACAGAATTGGTCGAAGAACTGAACAAGGTAGTTTCAAAACTTACTGATGCAAAAAAAGAAGAACTCATGAAAAAAGCACTGGAAATCCAGCCACTATCATAACTATAAGCGAAAGGATCATACTATGAACTCAAATTTGCCAACAACATTCTGGAGATGGATTCCTTTCCTTTTTAACGAGTATTTGCCTATGTTTGTTAAAGGAGCAGCTATTACATTCTACATATCCGTCATTGGTACATTGATGGGATTGATAATAGGGCTTCTTGCCGGAATCATTCAGACTATTCCCGTTGAAATCAATGATAACCCCCTTAAAAAGACTGTACTTTATGTAGTTAAAACACTATTGAAAGTTTATATCGAATTTTTCAGGGGAACCCCTATGATGGTTCAAGCCATGATAGTTTATTACGGTCTCATGCAGGTTTTTCAAATCGACTTGAGCTCCATGACAGCAGGATTGCTTGTTGTATCAATCAATACAGGTGCATACATGGCAGAAACCGTAAGAGGAGGAATCATATCAATTGACGAAGGTCAGACAGAAGCTGCTAAAGCTCTGGGCATGACACACTTCAGAACAATGTATTCAATTGTCCTTCCTCAGGCCTTCAGAAACATAATTCCTCAAATAGGAAACAACCTTATAACAAATATAAAGGATACATCCGTGCTGAGTGCAATAGCTGTTCCTGAACTTTTTCTGGCGGGCAAATCTGCATCAACAACATATTTTAGATACTTTGAGGTGTATTTCATTATCTGCATTGTTTATCTGACTATGACCCTTACAGTGTCACGACTTCTTAGGATGCTTGAGAACAAGCTTGATGGCCCTTCAAGCTACGAATTGGCGGAAGAGTTTCAGGAAGAAATTACTGCCGATTTGAAAGAAACTTTTGTAATATAGGAGGACTCATGGAAACAAATACAATTCTGGAAATCAATCATCTGGTCAAAACCTTTGGAGATAATGAAGTTTTAAAAGATATAGATTTCTCTACAAAGGAAGGAGATGTGATTTGTATAATAGGGTCTTCAGGCTCAGGCAAATCAACTCTGTTAAGATGCATAAACATGCTGGAAACGCCCACAAGCGGTGAAATACTGCACAAAGGAAACAACATAAATGAAACGGCACTTAAGCTAAACGAATATCGTTCAAAGGTAGGCATGGTGTTCCAGTCATTCAATTTGTTCAACAACATGACTGTTCTTGAAAACTGTATGATTGGAGTTACGACAGTCAGAAAAAAAGACAGCGTATATGCAAGAATTGTTGCAATGCATTATTTGAAGAAAGTTGGAATGGCTGCATACATAAATGCCAAACCCCATCAGCTTAGCGGAGGCCAGAAGCAGCGTGTTGCCATAGCCAGAGCACTTGCCATGGAGCCTGAAATGATTTTGTTTGACGAACCAACAAGCGCCCTGGACCCTGAAATGGTTGGAGAAGTTCTGACAGTAATGAAGACTTTGGCCAAGGAAGGAATGACCATGATTATTGTAACTCATGAAATGGCATTTGCCAGGGATGTTTCGACAAGAGTAGTGTTCATGGACAATGGAGTGATTGCAGAGGAAGGACCCCCGGAGCAGATTTTTGCAACACCTCAAAACCACCGCACAAAGGAGTTTCTGTCAAGATTCATTTCTCATTAATTTACCTAATGAATTTCACTTTATTAATTTTTTATAATATTGACTAATCTCACAAAAACTTATATTATTATAACCATAAACATTAAAAATAAGCAAGAGAAGGTACTGAAATATGAAATTAGTTATAATCGAACCATTAGGAGTGGAGCAGGAAAAACTTCTTAAAATGGCAGAAGAAACTCTGGGAAATTCTTTGGAAATTGTTTACTACGACAACAGAACAACAGATACTCAAACACTCATTGAAAGAGGCAAAGATGCCGATATAATAGCAGTTTCTAACCTGCCCCTTAACAAGGAAGTTATTGAAGGCTGCAAGAATTTAAAAATGCTTGCAGTTGCCTTTACAGGAGTGGACCACATTGCCATGGATACATGCAGAGAAAGAAACATAGTTGTAAGCAACTGTGCAGGATATTCAAATGCAGCAGTAAGTGATCTTGTATTCGGACTCTTGATTTCACTTTACAGAAATATAATTCCATGCAATGAAGTTGTTAGAAAAGCAGGTACAAAAGATGGCCTTGTTGGATTTGAACTTGAAGGAAAAAAATTCGGAGTTGTTGGTACAGGAGCCATAGGAAGCAGAGTTGCTTCTATAGCAAAAGCATTTGGCTGCGAAGTTTATGCTTATTCAAGAACTGTTAAAGAAATTGAAGGCGTAAATTTTGTTGACCTTGATACATTGCTTTCAACATGCGATGTAGTGTCTCTTCACGTTCCATTGAACAATGCAACAAAAGGATTGATAAATTCAGAAAAATTATCATTGATGAAGAAAAATGCAGTCCTTATTAACACTGCAAGAGGACCTGTGGTTGACAGCCAGGCATTGGCAGTTGCTTTAAATCAAGGGAAAATTGCAGGAGCATGCGTTGACGTGTTTGAAGTTGAGCCTCCTGTTGCTGAAGATCATCCTCTATTATCAGCTAAAAATCTTATTGCAACACCTCACATTGCCTTTGCAACAAAAGAAGCTTTGGTAAAAAGAGCAGTCATAGTATTTGATAATGTAAAAGCATTTTTGGCAGGAAAACCACAGAATGTAATGAAATAAAATTAAGGGACTGGCATTAGTGTTCATCGTGTAATTCTGAGGGCTTTAGCCCGAGGTTTTCAAAAGATGAGATCCTTCGCTATCGCTCAGGATGACATAAACATACTTAATGCAACAGTCCCTATTTTTTTATTCTGTGCTTTTTTGAGTAACATTGACGGCTGTTTCAATTTTTACATTTTCCACTTCACTTTTGCCCTCAAGATAAATCTGTACATCCTTCTTTAGTTTTTCCATCAAATCGTTGGCTTTTTTTTCATCTGAATTAGAAATTGACAATGTAAAACCCGAATTGTTGTACTGGGAAACATATCCTCCTGCTGATATTTCTTCAAGAGTTCTTTGAACAGCCTCCGAAATATTTTTGTTGTTAAGATATAAATCTTCTACCATGTTGCTGATTTCTATATTGCTTTCGTCAGTTTCCACTTTGATTACTCTGTTGAAAGAATTTACGGAATATCTGATTGAAGGATTTCCTTTCAGACTGATAACGCTTGAAGGAGTAATATATAAATATCCGCAATATGCGGCACCAGAAAACACAATTGATAAAACTACTATAAATGCAAAAAATTTAATTAAGAATCCAAATATTTTTTTCATATATTCTCCCGTCACCCAGCCTTCTATTGATATCATTATTAATATATATTTGGCTATAATTTATATATACCATTATTCCATAAACTTAAACAATAATACTGCAATATCCAAACATAACCAAAAAACCGCTTAGCGGTTTCTTGGCCTTAGCTTTTTTACAAAAACTTTTTAAGCCTGTCAATGTTATCCTGCTCAAGCTTTATAAACCTGTCTGCAAGTGCCTGAATTTCCTTATCTGAACATTGATGAGAATTTAAACTTTTTGTCATTTCCGTAACGCCCATTGTGTTTCCCTTGATAAGCATATCCGCCACATGTGATGGGTTGTTGCTGATTAAGGTGTTTATGCCTACGCTCATTTTTGCACTCATCTTATTGAACATTGAAATATCCTTAGGCTCACTTTTTCTTCTTTCTAGTTCAGTACACGCTTCACTGGCAATTTCCTCATATGTTCTAAGCTGGTACTTTAGCTCATCATATATGTTGTTGTTGTCTACTTTTGTCAATAGATTGTTGATTGTTTCAACTCCCATTTTAGCTCCGCGATATATTTCTGACAGGAAATCTACAGTACTTTTACCATTTTCCATAGTTAACCTCCTTAATATCAATATTTTCTGCAAAAATGAATAATTTAGTCATGTATAATTTTACTAGTTTTAAAAAAAAATTTCCGAATGCAGAACTCAGATATAACAAATCATTCAACTGCTCATAGGAGGGCATCACACATCCAAAGGGCAATTGATTACTTGCCAATTCTGAATTCCGCAGCCGGAACAAAACAACAGTCCAGGTAAGTGTTCAGAAATTTTTTATTGTAATTTATTTCATCTTTTCATAAGTTCTGTATGACATGAGTATTGCTGCTTCTCTTGTAGCCATTCCATAACCGGAAGCCTGCTGTGCTGTTGTTGTTGCCTTTGGCATGAAGCTGCCTGTTGAAGCATCACCCTTTATTATACCAAGCTTTGACATATATTTTGTAGGCTGCACTGCATATTCGGAAATATTCGCCTGGTCAGGAAAATCCTTTATTCCTTCTATGCTGTAATCTCCATTTGGAGCAATAGCTTTAATTGTTCTGAAAAGCATTGTGGCACATTGCTCACGGTTAATCAAAACCTTTGGAGAAAATGTTGTAGGTGAGGTTCCTTGTGTAACGCCTATGTTAAGAGCCTTCAGTATCTGAGGATTTGTTGTGTCTGTAAAAGGATTGGCTGCCACAGTTTCTGCAGTTATTCCTGATGTTTTTTCATAAAGAACCAAAGCAAGCTCTGCAAATTCTTCTCTTGTGATTGGCTTTGTCATGTCAGCTCCCATTAGAATTTCAGGAATCAAGTCTGCTGCTTTTGCCTTGTCAAGTTCACCCACTGCCCAAGAGCTAGCATCCTGGTAGAAACTTTCGGATTTGTTAGCAAGTTCATTGGACCACGGAGAATACACGTAATCCCATTCTCCGGGGCCATCGCCATAGTAGTAGGTGTAAGAGAACCTATATCTGAAAGAATATGCCTTTGCCTTTATGTCAGTTTCAGTCATGCCTCCTTCATCAATCAGTTCGAATGTTCCATAGTATGTGTTTACCTTTCCAGGAACAGCATTTTCCTCATTTACCCATACAGAAAGTCCTCCGCCGTCTGCTAAGGGTTCTTGGTCATCACCTTCACCGTATGTTCCTTCCATTTCCATGTCAACCCATCCGTCAGTTGGTCTTGCTTCATCCAACTCTATAACTGAAACTGGCACAGTAACTTCCACTCGGAAATAGGGAACACCGTCCTCGTTTTTCAAAAGCTCCAAATTGCTTATGGTCGGAGCTTGAAGAGTACTTGGAACCCCCTCCGGTAATTCAACTGCAAATGCAGCAGGCAAACACAACATCATCATTGCTGCCATCAGTAAAGCTGTAAATTTTTTCATTTTTTCCCTCCTTATATTTTTAAAATAGATTAATGATTTCTTATGTCCCTATACTTAATGATAAGTTCAGCCCTTGTTTTGATTTCGAGCTTCTTATACATGCTGGTCATGTGCGTATTGGCTGTTGGATACTTTACATTGAGTCTTTCTGCGCATTCTCTTAGGGAATAGCCTTCAAGGAGCAACAGGTAAAGCTGGTATTCCCTAGGGGTGAGCCTTGATACTCTTTCAAGGCGTTCACTGTCAATGTCCGGCTCCCTCATGCCGGTAATATGTCCTTCATCGACTTCTTCACTGTTGTTTTTGTCTGGAATCAATATTTTTTTCAGTTTATCAAACATACCCGCCTCCGTAATTAATCCGAATCATTGATTATATTTTCTGCCAGAAAGCATAATTAGTCTATTCATTAGTTCAAATCAGTGCAAAAAATAAGCCTCATTAGTTTTAATGAGGCTTATTTTTTATTGGATAATCCTTAAACAGCACAAATAGTTCCGTCCTGCTGTTAATTTTTAATTTTCTATACAACGATGTGCAGTATGTATTGACTGTTGGATAAGCAATGGAAATGATTGCAGATATCTGCCGCAGTGTGTAACCTTCCAGAAGAAGTTTGCACACTTCAGTTTCTCTTTTGCTTAAAGAATACTTTTTGAACATGCTCATATGGTCGTTGTCTATTTCTATTTTTTGTGAATCATCAGCCCATTCATCACTATAATAAGTGCGTGTAAGTATGGGAGACATCATAAGAAAAACAATCATTATTCCGGCTGATATCAATGATGATATCACTGACAGATTAAAAACATCAACTTCATAAATAAGATTTCCAAGCAGTACTCCTGCCAGGCCTCCGCAAATGCCTATAAACAATATTGACAGCCTCACATATCTGAAACTGTTGTACTTCTTGCCTATGACTCCCAGTATGTAGTACATGTTTATCATTCCGATGGTGCTTCCTATTCCTATAAATATGGAAAATGCAGCAGTGAGAACTTCAATGTGGCTTATGAATGAAAAACATAAAAAACCCATTGTTATTGATCCAAATGTAATGTTCCATGCCAGATGTATTGCCTTTTGTGTGCGTTTGTAAACAGTGAAATACAAAATGCAGCCAACAAGACCTCCCAGGTAGTATATGTTCATAACAGGCATACTTGATGTTGATGCTGCGGAGTTAAGCATTCCTTTGGCAATTCCTTTGCATAGCACAGCAAAAACACAGTTTATAACAAGAGTCATGTACACTCTTGAAGGCATTACTACAGATTCATTGTTTTCAAGCAGTTCAGAATCTTCCTTGAAATATAAAACAGCAACAAGACCTGCAGCAAGCATGACAAATGAAAACAATGCTCCTGACACTCCAGGAATAAAGCTGCTGTCTGTAGAATCTTTAATTACTGATAGAATATTTATCAAAATATTGCTTCCCACAACAGCGTAGAACTTTTCAGTGTTGTTCAAAACAAAGACAAAGGGAATCAAAATACTTATGTTTACACAGCCAAGAAAAATTCCTGTAATGGCTGCAGAAGATACCGACAACACAGGAAAATCATTTTTAAAAAACAAAAATGATGCCATTCCTACCAATATAAACACTGATCCAGTTTTTGCAGTCCATGTATACCATTCTTTTTTTATTACAAAAACAAAGACAGCAGAAGAAATAAGGTTTACAGAATGAAGAATGTTCCTTATTCCAACACCATAAACTCTGTCTAAAAGAGGCGATGCCGTCCACCATGTGGTAAACACAACAACCCAGGCATAATAAACAACCCAGATGAATATGTATGGATAGTTGTTTTTGCGCACAACTCTAAAATTAACCACGTTTTCTGAATTTTCAGCTGCAATAGCTGTTCCCCTGTTCAGCATAATATCCCCATTTTTGGTAATCAATTTCCAGTTGATTATACTACACATGAACAGTCACATCAACAAGAAATTTGCGTTTATCCTTATTTAAGCACTATAACTAATCATAATCTTTATATAAAATTTATATTCTGCTTGTTTTCTTTACACCAAATTAATAGTGTTTCTGTTAGCATATGAAAGAAATAATCTGCTGGTCAATTAATTATGTTCCAGCTAATTCAAATCAGGAAGAGAGAAAAAATGTATATAATAATAGTTGGCTGCGGAAGGCTTGGAAGCAATCTGGCAAAGCAGCTGTCGGATGAAGGCCATGATGTCTGCATTATTGATCGGGACAGCAATAAATTAAGCGTTTTGGGAACAGGCTTTAACGGCTTAAGGTTAAAGGGCATAGAATTTGATAATGACAAACTTATGGAAGCAGGAATAAATCAGGCCGATGCTCTGTTGGCTGTTTCCTCAGATGATAACATTAATATTACAGTATCCTTAATTGCCGAAAAAATATATCATGTTCCAAATGTTATATCCAGAGTGAGCGAACCCGGCAAGGAATATATTTATGACAAACTGGGAATCAAGACTCTGAAAACAATCAACATAGGTATTGCTAATTTAAAAAGGATGCTTAATTTAAACAAGGTGAATGTTATTCACAGCATAGATGAAGATTTTGAAATTGTCGATGTTCTTGTAGGAAAAGACATTAAAGCAACAGTTGATAACATCGAAAAGAACTGTTCATGCATTATATCTTTCATTGTTTGCGGAGAAGACAAGCTTATTCCTCAAAAAAACCAGATTGTTCACAGCGGTGACAGAATAATATGCACCATGCAAAAAAAGAACATGGATGCTCTAATCAATATGGTAGGAAAGGGGACAATTTTATGAAAACAATAATAATAGGCGGAGGAAAGGTCGGTTCAAACCTCTTCAGAACATTGCTTGAAAAAAATCATGATGTGGTAGTTATAGAACGAGACAAGGAAACTTGCCTCAAAATAGCAGAAGATACAAATGCGGAAGTTATATGCGGCGATGGAACGAATTTCGATGTATTAATAGATGCAGGAATAGATGAAGCAGAAATAATTGCAGCAGTAACTGGAACCGACGAAGAAAATCTAGTCATTTGTCAGATAGCAAAATTCAACTGCAATGCAGCTAAAACCATAGCCCGGGTAAACAACCCCAAAAACATTCAAATGTTCAAAACATTGGGAATTGACAACATAGTATGCAGCACAGAAGTAATTGCAAATTTAATTGAGTGCGAACTCGATAAGAACAAGTACAGAATTGTGAGCACAATTGAACGAGGATCCATGGTAATAGCCGAATTAATAATAGATGCTGCAAATGAATGGCGCGGCAAAATGATAAAAGAACTTTCTATGCCTGAAGAATGCGTGGTTGTTTCAGTATTGAGGGATTCCTTTGTAATATATCCCAAGGGCAGCACAGAAATTATGGACAAGGATAAGGTCCTGGTAGTTGCAAGCAGAGCTGCATTGTCTGAAATAACTAGGAAAATGAATAAGAGGAAAATATGATGTCTTTAAATAAAACGGAATTAAAAGGAATTACAAAAGAACTTCTCACAATAGGAGCGTATGTTGCTTTGACATTTGGTGCTGCTTTTTTGATAATGAGGTGAGATTAATGAGTTCAATTAAAATTAAAAACCAAAACATGGGTATCATAAGCTACTACACAGGTTTTATCATACTCATAGTAACAACACTGATGATCATACCGATTTTAACATCACTGTTGTTCAGGGAATGGAATCCTCTGCTTGATTTCATCATCAGCATGTCAATATCCACCATTACAGGCCTTGCACTCATGTTGTACGGAATAAAGGCAAAAAAAAGCAAATCAAATATTCAGTGGAAGCATGGATTTGTTGTGGCATCACTTTCCTGGATACTGCTGGCAGTCCTTTGTGCCATACCATACAGATTAAGCGGAAATACACTATCTCTTCTGGATGCTGTATTTGATGTAATGAGCGGATTTACAACTACAGGAGTTGTTCTAACACAGGATCTGGACCACTTGTCAAACGGACTTAACATGTGGAGACACCTCCTCACATTTATTGGAGGTCAGGGAATGATTGTTCTTGCTCTTTCCCTTTTAGTAAAGGAAACAGGAGGAGCTTATAAAATTTATGCCGGTGAGGGAAAAGATGTAGAACTTGTCCCCAACGTAAAAGGAACAGCCAGACAAATATGGAAAATAAGCATGGTTTACCTGATTATCGGAACTGCAGCACTTTGGATCAACGGAGTAATAATAGGTTTACGTCCGGTATCAGCTTTTCTTCATGCTCTTTATATATTTGAATCGTCCTGGAGCACAGGAGGCTTCGCTCCTACTACTCAAAACATAATGTATTACCATAGCGCTTCATATGAAACCATTGCCATGGTCATATTCATACTTGGTTCACTGAACTTTGGGCTCCATTATGCCATTTGGCACGGTAACAGCAGAGAAATTTACAAAAACATAGAAACACAAAGCTTTTTTGCAACATCCTTCACAGCTTCAATGATTGCACTATTGTGGCTTTCAAAAATTGATGCATATTCGGATGCTGTCATGGGTTTAAGAAGAATTATATTCAATATACTTTCGGCGCACACAACAACAGGGTTCGGTTCTGTTTATGCACGACAGTTTGCCCTTGAGTGGGGGGACTTTGGAATCATGATTTTAATCATTGCCATGCTCATAGGGGGCTCTGCATGCTCAACAGCTGGCGGTTTTAAAGGGTTAAGAGTTGGAATTGTCTTTAAGGGATTGATTATGGATGTAAAAAAGATTCTGTCTTCGGAAAGAAACATGAGACTTTATAAATTTCACCACATTAAGGACTACATTTTAGAAGACGGAGCCATTAAATCTTCAGCAATTATAATATGCTGCTACATGTTTACATTTGCAGCAGGCACAATGCTTGGAACATATTACGGCTATCCACTTTCAGAATCAGCTTTTGAATCGGCATCCATAACTGGAAATGTAGGACTGAGCATTGGCATCACTGCTGCTTCAATGCCTGCTGTAATGAAAGTTTACTACATTGTGGCCATGTATCTTGGAAGGCTTGAATTTATTTCGGCATTTGCGCTGATCGGGTACATTTTCGGAGGTATTAGAAAAACATGCTTAAGCAAATTAAAACATTAATATTAGTAACTGCATTTATAATTTCATTTTCTGAAAATGCATATGCCGATGAAATAAGTGAAATTATTGACATCAGCAATCTCATTGAAAATGCAGCAGAATTTGACCAGCAGGAAGTTACAGTTTCAGGTGAAGCTGTAGGAGAAGCCATGAACAGGGGCAGCCATTCCTGGATAAACATCAATGACGGCACAAACGCAATTGGTATCTGGATGAGTTCATCAGATGCACAAAAAGTTAAATATTTCGGAAACTATAAATATAAGGGAGATGTTCTGAAAGTATCCGGCATATTTAACAGAACATGCAAAGAACATGGAGGAGAATCTGATATACACGGGGCTGCCCTGGAAGTTGAAAAAACGGGTCATGTGGAAGATGAGCTGATTCCTTCCACAAAAATTACTGTTGCTGCCTTATCGGCAGTCCTTGCAGCCTCCCTTATGACGCTGTTCTTAATAGAAACCCGTCACAGCAAATAGATGAGCAGCAATTATTATACCAATCAATTACCGGGAGGAATGAGATGTTAACTCTGGATAGAAAGAATTATTCGAATATTATAAAGCAATGTGCTGTAACCATTTCTCTTAATGCATCCAGCACATTACTGTCACTTATGATTCAGCACCTTGGGTTTAATGAAGCAAACATTGTGGTTATTTACCTGCTTTCAGTGTTGATAACATCAAGATATACTAAAGGATATACTTACGGAATCGTAGCTTCAGTTATATCCATATTATCTTTTAACTTTTTTTTCACCATTCCTCTTTACACGTTCAAGGTTGAAGATAAATCATACTACTTCACATTCATTGTTATGCTGACTTCCGCTGTTTTTACAAGCGCACTTACAAGCAAACTGCTGCATTCAAAGGAAATGACAGATGACCGTGAAAAACAGGCTCACATTTTGTACAGCCTCACAAGCTCCCTTGCTAAAACCAGCGAAGTATTGGATGTTGCCAAAGTGTCTTCTAAATGTTTGTCAAACCTTCTTGTCTGCGATATTTCCTGCATTTTAGCAAATGACAAATCTAAATCACAAATTCTTACAGTAAAAAAAGGATGTTTTGATATTAACAACATAGAAGCTGACTGGAATGAAATTGAAATATTCGTTAAGAATCATCCCTCCTTCCCCATTAAAATTCGTGGAAAATGCATAAGCTACATTTGTTTTCCTCAGGAAATGGATGAAATGATAGAAAGCAACAAATTTCTTTTTGACTCAATTGTCATGCAGATAACCATAGCAATGGAAAGAGAAATTCTTATAGAGGAAAAAGAAAACGCAAATACTGAAACACAAAACGAACGTTTCAAAAATAACCTTCTACGCTCCATTTCTCATGACTTGAGAACTCCATTGACAAGAATCACAGGCGCATCGGAAATGTTGTACCACAGCCTCAAGGAGGATGAGAGTCTTAAGCTTGTGTCCGAAATATATGAAGATTCAAGATGGCTTACAAAGCTTGTTGAAAATATCTTAAGCCTCACAAGAATTCAGGAAGGAAGACTGGCACTCAATATCAAGAAAGAAGCAGTAGAAGAAATTGTTGCAGAGTCCATTGCCCGTGCGTCTAAGTACTATCCTGATCACAAAGTCTCAATAAATCTACCGGATGAAGTTTTATTTGTGCCCATGGATGGAAAGCTTATTGAACAAGTTCTTATAAACTTAGTAGACAACGCCATAAAGCATACAACTCCTCAAAATGAAATTATTGTATCCATATGGCCTGAAGGCGGCAAGGTATGGTTTGAAGTATATAACAACGGGCTTAGCATTAATGAAAATGACATTCCAAATCTTTTCAAGATGTTTTACGTTGGCAGCAACAAAATACCTGATTCCAGACATGGTATGGGTTTGGGCCTTTCCATATGCAAGGCCATAATTAATTATCATGGTGGTGAAATTTACGCAGAAAATAATGAAGAAGGCGGTGCAACCTTCAAATTTTACTTAAAGGCATAGGAGATAAGGATGTTATTTTTAATAGTCGAAGATGATAAACAAATACGAAACTTCATAAATTTTTCATTAAAATCACAGAATTATGACTGCATGGAGGCTTCTACCGGAAAAGAAGCCATGAACATCATTGCAACCCAGAACATCTCAATGATAATACTGGATCTTGGTCTGCCTGACATGGATGGAATAGACATCATAAAAACAGTTCGGGGCTTTTCTGACATTCCCATAATTGTTGTGTCATCAAGAGACCAGGACAACGAAAAAGTAGAAGCACTTGATGCTGGGGCAGATGATTATCTTACAAAACCATTCAGCATTAAAGAATTCCTGGCGAGAATAAGAGTTGTTTTCAGACACAAGGGAAACTCAAGAACTGAAGCTCCCAAAATATACAAAGTGGCAGACCTTGAAATAGACCTGGAGAAACACATTGTGCTGTTGGAAGGCAAAGAGGTGCATTTCACACCCATGGAATACAACGTGCTCACTCTCCTTGTTAAAAATGCCGGCAAAGTACTTACTCACAATTATATATTGAAAGAAGTCTGGGGCTCATATATTGAAAGTGATATGCAGTCTCTTAGAGTATTCATGGCAAACATTAGGAGAAAACTTGAAAAAAGTCCTGCTAAGCCAAGATATATATTGACTGAAGTTGGCATAGGATACAGGTTTGCAGATGAATAAAATGGTATATGTCTTAATACATTTTTTATATTATTTGTTACATGTTAATACTGTCTTTATATAATATTTTGTACAATTGAACAAGAGGTGAATAAAATGAATATTTTTAAAAAACAAAACAAAGAGCTTGCAGTCATAGCAGGATGCGGCGAGTTCGGTTCAAAAACAGCTGTCTTACTGCAAAAGAAAAACATGAATGTACACATTATTGACATAGATGAAAATTCATTTTCAAAGCTTTCTCCTGAATTTGATGGTTTTACAATAACAGGAGATGCTGCAGACATTGACCTGCTTGAATTTGCAGGTGCCGGTAAAGCAAGTATAATCATTGCAGCAACAAATGATGACAACACAAATATAATGATCGGACAGATGTCTAAGCATTTGTATAAGGCTGATGAAGTTGTTGTAAGAATATATGACTCCGCAAAAAAATTTTTATGTGCCGATATGGACATAACATCCATATGCCCATGTGTACTTTCAGAAAATGAATTTAAAAGGATTATTTCAGATAAGGAGAGTATAGCTGTATGAAAATATTATTGGTAGGCGGTCATATGAAGCTGAATTATTTAGCAAAATTGTTGAAATCCAGCGGACATGATGTAACAATTGTCAATGAAGATAAACAGTTATGCGAAATGCTCTCTGACAGCCATCAGGTATTTGCCATATGCGGAGACGGCACAAAATCTTCCGTACTTGAAAGCGCTAATGCTGCAAAAATGGATGCAGTGATTGCGCTTACGGGAAATGATGCTTCAAATCTCATCATATGTGAAATTTCCAAGAAACAGTTCAACATAAAAACCACGCTTTCAATTGTGAATAATCCTCAGAACATAAACATGTTCAAGGAACTTGGGGTAGATAAATGCATCAGTGCAATTCAAATATTTGCAGATTTCATAGAACAGATGTCTTAAATATCAACATTTTGCAACGATTCGGGCGGATACAAGATCCGCCCCTATGACTTGATACTTCAACACTTTACAATGAATTCGGTTAGTTTTTCATTCCAGTATTATCTTTTTCTTAGTCTTCCTCTTTCATACTGAACAGGCCAGTTTGTTTCATTGCTGAGCTCATAGTCTGCCTGCAAAGGCCAGTATGGATTTCTTAATAAGGCTCTTCCTATAAAAATCAAATCTGCCCTGTTGTTTTGTAAGATTTCTTCAGCCATGTTGGGATCTATTACCAGTCCTCCTGCAACAACAGGAAGGACTGTTTTTTCCTTTATGATTTCGGCAAACTTTACCTGGTATCCCTGGAATGCTTTTGGAGCTACGCTCACAACCCCGCCTGAACTTACATCTATCAAATCAAGACCATATTCTTTCACCAGGTTGATCAATTCTGCCAGATCATCAGGATGATTTCCTCCATCAACATAATCCTCGGCTGTGACTCTCATCATTAAAGGCTTTTCATTAGGCCATACATCTCGAACAGCGCGGATTATTTCCTTTAAAATTCTTGCTCTATTTTCAGGTGAACCGCCGTATTCATCCGTCCTCTTGTTTGTAACAGGAGACAAAAACTCATTAATAAGATAACCGTGAGCACCATGAATTTCAAGCACATCATACCCAGCCTGTTTTGCCCTTTGAGCTGCAGCCTTAAATGCTGCAACTACTGCCTTAATATCTTCCTTTGTCATTTCAGCAGGAACCCTGTATTCTTCATTGAATGCTATTGGGCTGGGAGCTATTATTTTTTCGCTTTCAGCTTCACACTTTCTTCCTGCATGACCTAGCTGAATTCCTATTTTAGCTCCATTTGATTTGACTGCTTCAACAATTTTTTTAAGTCCATCTATGTGAGAATCATCCCATATGCCCAAGTCTCTGGATGATATTCTTCCTCTTGATTCAACTGCAGTTGCCTCCTGTATGATCATTCCAACTCCTCCCACTGCTCTTGAAGCGTAATGTATGACATGCCAGTCAGTGACTTTACCATCATCTCCTGCAGAATACATGCACATAGGAGCCATTATGATTCTATTTTTCAATTCTAAATCCTTAATAATATAGCTTGCAAATAGTTTTGACATATTCCCTCCAAAGTTTTTATACTAATTTAATGATACCCATAGATAAAAATATAAAACATATTAGTCATTTTAAAAATTGCCCCGTCTTTCCCATTTTGAATGCCAAGATGATTATTGATTTTTCTTCCGGAGTCAATTCACGCTGATACATTTTTTCAAACTGCTGCAGCAATCCTTCAGTATCGATTTTTTTCCTTGTCTTAATTATTCTTGGTCTCACATAATCAGGATCGTATTCTTTTATTTCAACTGAAGAATTGTACAATCTTTTAAAAATTTCTGCCGTATAATACGCATCGTTAAGCGCATCATGAAAATCTGAAGAAACAGGAATATTCATTAGTTCAACCACATGTTGAAGCCTAAGTGGATTTTTCTGTGGAGAATTAAAATATGCGGATGCATGCTGCTGAATATTAATATACCTTTTAGGCAATAGTGTCAAATCAAGACCATGGTATGATGAATTCCTGAACAGTTCCTTAATATCGGACATTCCCCACATGCAAAGAACTGCATCAAAACCCGCAAAGTTGATGAATTCACTAAAAACAGATGGAAATGTTTCCTTGTCCATCAGCTGCTCTGTTTCGATGCCTGTAAGCTTAGTTATGAAAGGAAGGATGCTTGAATAAATTGTAGGCTTAACAAGCCGGTTGAATGTACCAACAGCATTAAAACTTTCATCAATTTTAACTGCTCCTAATTGAATTATTTCAAAAGGATATACCGACCTTTTATCGCTGTTTGTCAGTGCTTTAATATTTTGATTAAATTCCGAATCGAAAACAACAAAGTTCATAGGAAACTCCTCAATTGTAATTATATTATTCTTGCACCGGATCAATAGAATATTCAATTCATTTTATTTGTTTTATACATCATGATGTGTTGTCTGTCAACTTTTTATTTCAATCATGATATTTCAAAATTTTCACTGTTGTGTTACAATATTACATAATGTTATGAAGCAGTAAGCTCTTTCAAAAACCGGATGCTGGCCGGTTTTTATTGTTATTGTACTCATCGCACAATAAAACTTAACATAACATAGTATAAAGCAAGAAAGAGGATGATTTTATGAAAAGCACTAAAAGAAATATATTGATTTTATTTTTAGCACTGATGACTTATGTTTTAGCATCATGCGGAGTAAATGCAGAACAGGTTTCAAACACAAGCCAAGACACAACCAATACATCTGACAATAATTCAGGGCTTATTGTGTACTTTCTGGATGTTGGCCAGGCTGACTGTACGCTCATACAGCTGCCAAACGGAGAAGAAGTCCTAATCGATGCAGGGAATTATGGAGATGGCAGTTATATAAAAAACTACCTGGAAAATCTCAATGTGGACGACATAGAATACTTTATTTTAACCCATCCCCATGAAGATCACATTGGTTCTGCAAAAGAAATAATAAATAACTTCACCGTAAAAAAAATCTATATGCCCGATGTGTTAGCAAGCTCAAATTTATATGAGAGCACAATGCTTGCAATTGAAAACAAAGACATTGAAACAATATTTGCAAAACCGGGATTAAAAATAATCGACAGCCCTGATTTAAAATTGGAACTGTTATCCCCAAAGAGCATGTATTATTCTGAGCTAAATGAATATTCTGCAGTTGCACGACTGGAGTATGATAATACATCATTTTTGTTTACGGGAGATGCTGAAAGCGTATCTGAACTGGAAATGCTTGGGGGAGGTTTCAATCTTGATTCAGACGTATTAAAAGTAGGCCATCACGGGGGACGAACAAGCTCCAGCATTGATTTTCTTAAGGCTGTCACTCCTGAATATTCCATCATTTCGTGCGGAGAAGACAACAGCTATGGTCATCCCCACATTGAAACACTGAACAGGCTTTCAGACATAGGCTCTGAAATTTACAGGACTGATGAACTTGGAACAATAGTGGCTGTTTCAAATGGAAAGGACATATCAATAACAAGCGATGAAGTTATGGAAATTCCATTGGCACCTCTTGAGATTTTAAACACACCGCCGGTTCCAGACTCCTCTGAGGTCAAAGAAACTCCAGCAATTTCCGAAACAAATTATGTTGGGAACAAGAATTCCCTTGTTTTCCACAAGACTGACTGCAGCTCTGTTGCAGACATGAAAGAATCAAACAAGATATTTTTCACCATAAGACAAAATGCTGTGGACCAAGGCTACACTCCCTGCGGTAGATGTAATCCATAAGTTATTTATATACATTTACGTAAATATTTTTGACTTCTAAAAACCATTGCTATATAATGAATTTCATAAAATTAAAATAAGGGGTGATCATATGACTAATATTTTAGAAGAAGCAAAATCTCTGCAAAATTCCATAGTCAAAGACAGGAGATACATTCATAAGAATGCAGAGCTTGGAATGGACTTACCGGTAACCACAGCATATGTAATTGAAAGGCTCAAATCAATGGGCTATGAACCTGAGGTTATAACCGATTCAGCGGTGGTTGCACTGGCTGGCGGCAAAAAGGAAGGCAAGACAATATTGTTAAGAGCTGACATGGATGCTCTTCCCATAGTGGAGGAAAATGGACTTGAATTTAAATCCATTACAAAAAACATGCATGCTTGCGGACATGATACTCATGCAGCAATGCTTTTAGGAGCAGCTCAGATTTTGAAAAATCATGAAGATGAAATTGAAGGCACTGTTAAATTGATGTTTCAGCCGGCTGAAGAACAGCTGTCAGGAGCAAAAGCCATGGTAGAAGCAGGCGTTCTTGAAAACCCTAAAGTTGATGCAGCAGTCATGATCCATATTTTTTCCGGCATGCCTGTTCCTGCAGGAACACTGATTATTCCCAACCCAGGATACTTCACATCATCCGGAGACATGTTCCACATTGATATAAAGGGCAAGGGCGGTCACGGAGCTATGCCTCAGGACTGTGTAGACCCTCTTAATGTAATGGCTCACATACATACTGCTCTGCAGGAAGTAATAGCTAGAGAAATTGCACCATCCAACACAGCAGTAATAACAATCGGACAAATGCACGGAGGAAACGCTTCAAATATAATTCCTGACACCGCCTTTATAGAAGGAAGCATAAGAGCATTCAGCAGCAATGACAGAGAATTCATGAAAACAAGAGTTGTTGAAATTGCAAAGGGAGTTGCTTCAACATTCAGAGCAGAAGCAACGGTTGAATACAGAATTAAATGTCCTTCAGTATACAATGATCCTGAACTTTACAAAAAAGTAGTAAAAATAAATAACGAGTTGTTAGGCGAAGATAACACGCTGGGATTTGAAAAAGCATTCCCCGGAGGTAAAATGACAGGTTCAGAAGACTTCGGATACGTAAGCGAAAAAGTTCCTTCAGTTATGATGGCATTAGGCGGCGGCTCTCCTGAACAAGGATTCCCCTATCCTCAGCACCATCCAAAAGTAGACTTCAGCGAAGATGTATTCTACATAGGTTCGGCAGTCTATGCAAACACAGCAATAGAATGGCTAAAAATGAGTAAATAATATAAAAAATCAAAAAAATAAAAAGCAATAATTATTTAAATTATTGCTTTTATTTTTAAATTAAAAACTCTATGGCAACAGCAGCGGTCCGCCAGGTCCCAACGGCAGCTTCGTAAAGTACCAGATTAACAAAAGTGCGATCCATCCAATCATGTAGAAAATTGAGTATGGGAGCATTGTGGCGACCATTGTGCCCAGTCCAAGGTTCTTATCATATTTTCTACCAAGTTCAAGCATCATGATATAGTATGCCAACAAAGGAGTACATACGTTTATAACTGCATCTCCAATTCTGTATACCATCTGAGTAAATGCCGGGTGGAATCCAAGGAACATGAACATAGGAACAAATATAGGAGCAAATATTGCCCATTTTCCTGATGAACTTGCAAGGAACACATCAAGAGGAATAATGAACAGTATGAGCAGGATCATTACAACAGGAATTGGGAAACCTGAAGCCTGCAGCGCATTTGCACCCTTTATTGCCAGGACGATACCCATGTTAGACCATGCAAATATATTTGAGAACAAAGCCATCATAAATGTAAGCGCAATATATCCGCCCATTTCAGACATTGACTGGTTTAATGCCTTAACCATTGCTCTTGAATCTTTTATAGTTCCTGTAATTCTTCCGAAAACCATACCAGGGATAAAGAAAGCCAAAGTAATTATTACTACCAGCCCTTGCATCAAAGGAGCCTTGCTGCTTATAATTTTAAAAGTTTCAGGATCTCTTAATATACCATTTGCCGGTGCTGTTCCTGCAACTACTAAAGCAAGTAATACTAACAATGAAATACCTGCAGATTTCATGCCTTTGCGCTGTATATCCGAAACTTCTTCTATACGTCCTTCTTCTTGTACATTCTCCAGTTTTCCCAATCTTGGTTCAACAAATTTCAGCGTGACCCATAAACCAACACCGGTAACCAGTACTGTAGATGCAAGCTGGAAGTAATAGTTCATCATTGGATTTGTTTCTGCTGGCAATCCTGAAATCTTTACTGCATTTTCAGTGAAACCAATGAGAAGCATATCAAGAGATGTAGGAATAAAGTTTCCGCCAAATGCACCTGCTACAGATGCATATGCAAGCATCATGCCGGCTAGAGGATTTCTGCCCAGTGATAAGAATATCAATGCTCCCAGAGGAGGCATTACGATGAATCCGGAGTCCCCTGCTGCCATAGACAGTATTGATAACATAATTAGTATTACCATAACCTTAATAGGTGATCCTTTAACATTTCCGAGACCATGTTTGATTGCAATTTGTAACAGCCCTGATTTTTCGCAAAGGCCAACGCCCAGCATACATACAAGCACAACACCCAGAGGTGCAAATCCTGTAAAACCCGATACAGCACTTGTAAGAATCTTAGTCAATCCAAAAGCTGAAATCAGGTTTTGAACAACCAATGTTTCCCCTGTAACCGGATGAACTGCAGACATTTTTAAAAGTGAAGCAACTAATGATAATACCATCATGAAAATACCTAAATACAAAAATATCATAAATGCTTCAGGCAATTTATTACCTATTTCTTCTATTTTATCAAGAAACTTATCAAACTTTGATTTTTTTAATTTAGCTTGTGCCATTTTACTTCCTCCTTGTTTATTTATTATTTAGAAAACTTATTAAATTAAGATATAAAATTACTCATTGCTTTAGTTATTACTAAGATAATCTATGGCACATTGGGCCATAACAGCTGAAGCCTTTGGAAGTATGTCTTCATCAATATTAAATCGAGGATTGTGAAGTGGGTTTGTCAAACCCTTTGAAGGATTATAAGTACCTATAACAAAGAATGATGCCGGAACCTTAAGCTGAAAATACGAAAAATCTTCGCCTCCCATAGTTGGATTGACCATCTTGACTACATTTTCACTTCCTAATATTTCTTTTCCTGCTTCTTCAATAAAGCCGTTAATTTCGTCATTGTTCACAACAGGCGGGTAATGGGGGTCATATATAAATTCATAAGTTGCACCATTAGCTTCGCATACGCCCTTAATAATATTTTCTACCATCTTAGGAACTTTTTCTCTTAACTCATAAGTTAAAGTCCTTATAGTACCTTCCATCTGCACTTTTTCAGGAATTATGTTGTGTGTAGTTCCACCTTCTATCCTGGAAATTGTTACAACCGCAGATTCAACCGGACTAATCCTCCTGCTAACGATAGTTTGCAATGCCATTTGAACCTGACATGCTGTTGTGATAGGATCTATGCAGCTGTCTGGCACTCCGCCATGTCCACCTTTACCATAAATATTAATCAGTATACGATCAGGTGAAGCCATCATTGAGCCATACTTGACTCCTATCTTGCCTGATTCTAAGGCAGGCCACACATGAGCTCCTATTGCTGCATCAACATGAGGATTTTCCAGAGCTCCATCTTGTATCATTCGTTCTGCTCCGCCGTCATTTTCTTCATCAGGCTGGAATAAAAATTTTACATTTCCATGAAGTTCATCTTTATACTGCGATAGTATCATTGCTGCTCCAAGCAGCCAAGTAGTATGAGAATCATGTCCACAGGCGTGCATCAAGCCCGGAGTTTGAGACTTGTATTCAACATCATTAAGTTCTTCCATTGCAAGGCAATCCATATCTGCTCTCATAAGTATTGTTTTTCCGGGATATTTGCCTGTTAATGTACCTACTACTCCTGTTTCTGCCACATTTGTTCTAACTTCAAGTCCTAATTCCCTCAACTTATTTGCCACAAGCTCAGATGTTCTCTTTTCTTGTCGGCCAGCTTCAGGATGAGCGTGAATATCCCTCCTTATCCTAATGAGTTCATCCTTAATTTTTTCCGCACTCCTAAGTATATTTTCCTTATTCAAAAAACCACCTCCATTCCCAAATTTCACTAAATTGATAAAAGTATAGCACACAAATTAAGTACATTCAATAAATAATTTAAATTTTATACATTTTTTTCTTATGAAAACAATCTTCTTATCAGTAATTATATATAATAAAAAACCAATATATGATTTATTTTTATTCTATTTGAGTTTCCTGGCATTAAAATTTGTTTTTAATTTTATATATCTTATGTTTACAAATCACAAAATATGAACATCATATTTTTCTTTCAGTTACTATGACTTTTCCCAATGATACATAGGTTTTATAGCCACTTTATTTTGTAAGTTATTCCAAGTTTATCCATAGAAGGCGCCATTGACAACCCTTAATAAAATTATACTAAATTTGCATATATTCTTATAAATAAGTCTTTACAATACGGACATATGTATAAAAACAGAACGGTATAAAAATACCGTTCTGTTTTTATAATTTCATATATAGTTATTGCTCTAACATCATACTTATTCTGCTATCTGATTTGTCCGTTTCCATAAATTATATACTTTGAAGTCGTAAGTTCCTTAAGACCCATGGGACCTCTGGCATGCATTTTTTGAGTGCTTATTCCTATTTCTGCTCCAAATCCAAATTCAAATCCGTCTGTGAACCTTGTTGACGCATTGACGTAGACACAAGCAGCATCCACCTGGTTTAAAAATCTCTGTGAATTTGTGTAGCTTTCAGTCACGATTGTCTCAGAATGTCCCGTTCCGTACTTGTTGATGTGTTTGATTGCTTCATCTATGCTTTCAACTACCTTAACTGAAATAATGAGGTCAAGAAATTCTGTCCCATAATCTTCCTCTATTGCAGGAATTACATCGCTGCATATCTTCACTGTTTCTTCACAACCTCTTACCTGAACATTTTTTTCCTTCAGCCTTTTAACTGCTTCAGCCATGAATTTATCCTTGATGTTTTTATGAACAAGAAGGCTTTCACATGCATTGCACACGGAAGTTCTGGATGTCTTTGCATTTATGAGGATGCTGTACGCCATTTCAATTTCTGCAAATTCATCTACATACACGTGGCAATTTCCTGTTCCCGTCTCTATGACAGGAACCGTAGAGTTTTCGAGAGTTGTCTTAATCAGTCCTGCTCCGCCCCTTGGTATGAGCACGTCAAGATAATCGTTGAGTTTCATGAACTGTGAAGCTGTTTCCCTTGAAATGTCTTCTACAAGCTCTATGGCCCCTTCATGTATTCCTGCCTGTGCAAGAGACATTTTCATGATTTTCACCAGTTCCTTGTTTGAATTGATGGCATCACCTGAGCCTCTTAACATGACTGCATTTGATGATTTAAGGCAAAGAGATGCAGCATCAACTGTAACATTAGGTCTTGATTCGTAAATTATTCCTATTACACCTAAAGGAACTCTCTTTTGTCCTATGAGAAGACCATTTGGTCTTTTTTTCATGGAAATTATTTCACCAACAGGATCCTCAAGTTCAGCAATCTGCCTTACACCTTCAGCAATTGATGTTATTCTTTCCTCATTGAGCATGAGCCTGTCAACCATCTGAGAACCCATTCCCTTGTCCATGTAATTTTTAATATCCAGTTTGTTTTTTTCAATTATATCAGCCGAATGGAGCACGAGGTTTTCTGCTATTTTTTTCAATGCATCATTTTTCAGCTGAGTTGAGATGTTCATGAGCTCGTAAGAAGCCTCTTTTGCATTTTTTCCCTTTGTTATAAGTTCTGACATTTACTTACCTTCCTTCTTTAGAAATAATGTTCCCACAGCCTTTCCGTCAAGCACATCATATATCAGTTCAGGACTTTTGCCGTTTACTATTGCCATGTCAATGCCGCTTGCAACAGCTATCTTTGCTGCAGCAATCTTTGTTGCCATTCCGCCTGTTCCTACCAAACTTTGCGAACCCCCTGCGACGCTTTCAATTTCTTCAGTAATTTCTCTTACAATTGGGATTAATTTTGCATCAGGATTGTTTTGAGGATTGCTGTCATACAATCCATCAATGTCACTTAATATAATGAGCAAATCTGCACACACAATCTTTGCCGTAACAGCCGACAATGTGTCATTGTCACCGTATACAAGTTCTTCGATTGCCACGCTGTCATTTTCATTTACAATAGGAATAACATTGTATGTGAACAACGTTTCAAACGTATTGGTTACATTCTCCTTAAGCATTGGATTCTCAGTTATATCCCTTGTTAAAAGAAGCTGAGAAACTGTCTGGTTGTATTGTGAAAAAACTTTATCGTAAGCAAACATGAGTTCACATTGTCCCACAGAGGCTGCTGCCTGTTTTTCCTTTGTTGTCTTTGGCCTTTCCTTTAAGCCCAGTTTTGATACTCCGGCTGCCACCGCTGCAGATGTTACAAGAACTACATCTGCACCTTCATTCTTAATGTCACTCAAAACCATTGCAATCTTGTCCATCATTCTGAGATTTAACTTGCCTGTGTCATGAGTGAGTGTTGAGCTTCCCACTTTCACAACTATTCTTTTGTGTCTTTTATCTGAAATGTTATTAATTTTCATCGTCTTCCTCGTCTTATATAATCTTATGTTACATTTTAACAACTTTCCTGAGAATTGCAATGTTTTTTTAAAACAGTTCCAAAGCCTCCATTACTTTACGACAATTCAACTGCATTTTTTGGACTTAGAGTTAAAAATAAGCGCTGTTTTTTGACGTTAAGCAATCAATTTTATGCTATTATGCACTATATTTTTTACGCATAAAACTTCAAGTGTTACCCTTAAGTTTTGTGCATTATTTAACATTGTGATTCAAATTTTTTATCTTATTCTGATAAACTTACTCTTTTCGTAAAAATAATCTTTATCTTACCAAAGAAAAACGCTTTAATTTGATAATTTTTTAACTTGACTTGAGGGTTAGCCTCTCATTTATGATTAAAAAGCATAAAATTATTAGTTAAACAATGGAGGAAAGAAATGAAAAATGGTTTTAAAAAATTGATTTCTGTTACCCTTGCTGTTGCATTGGCTGCAGGATCATTGGCAGGCTGTTCAAGTCAGACTTCAGCACCGGAAACTGCCGTTAGCAGCAGTTCCTTGAAAGCAGGTACATACACCGGAACAGGGAAAGGAAAAAATGGGGATGTTAAAGTTGAAGTAACATTTGATGATACTTCCATTACAGAAGCAAAAGTTCTTGAGCATTCAGAAACTGCAGGTATATTTGAAACACCGGTTGAAAAAATACCTCAGCAAATCGTAGAAAACCAAAGTGTTATGGCAGACATTGTTTCAGGAGCTACATATACAAGCAATGCAATAATTGAAGCTGTTAAGGACTGCATCACTCAGGCAGGAGGCAATGTTGAAGATTTCTCAAAAGAAATCCCAAAAGCAGCCAAAGAGGAAGAAGTATATGAAACTCAGCTTGCAATAGTAGGAGCAGGCGGTGCAGGACTCATGGCAGCACTTTATGCCAGTGAGCAGGACATTGATGTCATCGTGCTTGAAAAGGCAGCAACAATTGGAAGCAGCAATGCTGCAGTGGCAGGCGGCCCTTCAACAAGCTCTAACAGGGTGCAGGAAGCCGAAGGTGAAGGAGTTTCAGCCGATGAGCTTTACAATTACATGTACAACTATTCACAAGGAACAGTAAACTCACTGCTGCTTAGAAAAACAATCGAAGCAGGCGGACCGATGATAAACAAACTTCTTGACATGGGATTGGAAGCAATTCTTCGTCCGGACAACTACGGTGTTGGATTCCGTGCCAGATTAAAACTTCCTGTAAAAGGTGAAGACCGATTCAAGATGGTTCAGAACTTTGTTGAAGGAAAAGGCGGACAATTTCTGTTTGAAACTACTGGCGAACACGTAATAACAGATGGACAGGGCAAAGTTATTGGTGTTTCCGGAACAAAGGCAGATGGTACACCTGTAAAGGTAAATGCCGATGCTGTACTTCTGGCTACAGGCGGATATCTTGGAAACAATGAAATGCTTGCAGAACATTTCGGCAACGTTGGAATAATACCTCTTGGCAATACTCTCAGTACAGGAGATGGAATATCCATGGCCATGGAAGCAGGCGGAGTTCTTGAGAAAAATTCATTTTCTTTAATATTCAATGAGTTTGCCGGTGAAAACGAAAAGAGCGAAGGATGGCAGAAAAACGACAACCTTAAATATGCAATTTACGGCGGACTATTGGTAAACAATGAAGGAACACGTTTCATGAATGAAGAAATCATGGCTACAAAACCATTGGCAGGAGGAGAAGAAATTCTGCGCCAGGGATATTTCTACAGCATCATAGACGAAGAATATTTCAATGCAATGAGCGAAGTTGGCATCTGGGATTATCTTGGTCAACCTGAAGACTGGTATGTAGGAAAAATGACTCAGGAAGGTAAGGTTCTTAAAGCAGCAGGAGAAAGATTCGACACTGCAGTCAAAGAAGGATGGGCTTACAAGGCTGATACCATAGAAGAACTGGCACAGTATTTCGGACTTGAAAATCTTCCTGAAACTGTTGATGAATATAACGCCATGTGCGAATCAGGAGTTGACAGCACATTTGGCAAAAGCAATTATTTCATGACTGCAGTTGACGAAGGACCATATTATGTATTCCAGTATCAGTCAAGTGCATGGGGCACATTGGGCGGTGTGAAGGTTGATGATAAGCTTCGTGTAATAAATGCTGACTTTGAACCTATACAGGGATTGTATGCAGCAGGTGTTGATGCAGGAAGCTTGTTCACAACTCCATACTACGGCAATGAAGGTGCAGCTCTTGGCTTGTCATTGTCATCAGGAAGCGTGGCAGGAACAGAAATAGCAAATTACATCAAAGGTTTAAAATAAACATAAACCGATTATTGGCAACGTTGAAAGTTACTTTATCATCAACAAAAATCCGCTTATTATGCGGATTTTTATTATACAACGGGAATATAAAAGGCATAGTAATGCAGACCTTCTTCATCTCCCCTGGCACGATGAATGACCTTGCAGTATCCTGTAGAAGTTCGGGGAACAAGACCGCACTGCTTCATAACAGCAATGGGTTTATCAAGATAAGGAACAGCAGGTGGAACATGATTACCACAGTATCCATCCGGTGTTCTTGCTTCAAAGAAATACAAGAAACATCTGCCTCGCTCAACTCTTACCGCAGGTTTATCTGTATCCAGCTTCAACATATCAGCAACATCTTTTTCTGCCATAAATCCATACAGATATTCATAATCCATGAAGGAGGCATCTTCCCCAAGAGGTATTTCTAAAGTCTTGCTTGTCAAAGGCTGTTCATCAATCCACTTCTGAACTCTTATGCTGTCATTCTCATTGAGAAAAAATGAATTTTGTTTTGTATGTGGAAAAAAATAATATTCTTCCTGTTCAATAATGTACCATTGGTTGTCAATAAACCGACCTGAAGGAAAACAATTCAAAACATTATTCATATATTTAATTCGTTCATTTTGTTTAAATGTTTCTTCTGACAGTTCAACTATTTTCTGTTTGAACAATTCCAAAGAAGTATCCAGGGAATAGTCCCAAATAAAACTTTTTACTTCCTTTACAGTAAACCCCAGGTTTCGGAATCTTTTAGCATCTGCTACCTTGCCTGCATCTGCAAATGAGAAATAACGATACTTGCTTTCTGCATCTCTTTCACATTGAATTACATTGTTCTTTTCATAATATTTGATATATTCATGGGATACGCCCATTTCCTTAGCCAGTTCCCCAATTCTGTATTTCTTCATATTACACCATTTGATTTCTAAGAATCTTCACCTTTGATTTTATATTGAATTTTATCACATCCCTTTTTAAAGTTCAATTTTTAAAACGGCTGAATAGATAATAATTCCTTGGATATATATGATATTTATGATATAATTCAAATACCAATACTTTGTAAATAAACTACGTCAGGATTGACTACGTTATAATTGCATTATTGGGAAATCGTTTAAGGGGGAACTATGGATTATAGAGAATTGCTTTTTAAATTGCAAGGCTTTTTACAAAAGCAAAAAGAAAAGGGATTTGAAAATCCCGAATTTAAAGAAAAAAAACCAAGACGCAAATTCCATGGTAAGACTCTGTTGGTCTTGCCGCTGGTAATTGTTGCTGTATATGCAATACTGTCATGCCAGTACACTGTTGAAGAAACAGAACAAGCTGTTGTTACAACTCTAGGTAAGGTAACAAGCGTCGAAAGTGCAGGGCTGCACTTCAAGCTGCCATATCCGATACAGGGAGTAACAAAGGTTGAAGTAAACAGAACTCAAAAATTGCAAATTGGTTATAAAAGCGGCAGCGAGAGTCAGGGCTATTCAGATAATACCTCGGTACCAGACGAAGCAAAAATGATTACCGGAGATTTCAACATTGTAAACATTGACTTCTTCATTGAATGGAAAATTTCTGATCCAGTTAAGTTTTTGTACAATTCCGACGAACCTTCACAAACTCTGAAGATGATTTCACAGTCATCAGCAAGAAGCATAATAGGTTCCAAGAATGTAGACGGAGTCCTTACTACAGAAAAATCAATAATTCAGGCAGAAATCAAAGAAAAGATAGTGAACAAGCTTGGAAATTATGATTTGGGAGTACAGGTGCTGGACGTAAAGATCCAGGACAGCCAGCCTCCAACATCAGAAGTTATAGCTGCATTTAAAGACGTTGAAACAGCAAAACAGGAAAAAGAAACAAGAATCAATGAAGCCCTGGCATATAAGAACAAGACACTGCCTGCAGCAGAAAGCCGTGCCGACAAGCTTATACGTGATGCGGAAGCATACAAGGAATCGAGAATCAATGCAGCAAAGGGAGATGTGGCAAAATTCAATGCCATGTACACCGAATATGCCAAAAATAAAAACATAACCAAGACAAGAATGTATCTGGAAACAATCGAAGAAATATTGCCGGGAGTTACAGTATATGTTGATTCCACTGAAGGCGGAGTTGAAAAAATGCTTCCATTGAAAAGCTTCACTACAGATACAGAAACAACCACAGGAGGTGCAAACTAATGCAGGAAACTAACGAACCTAAAAAGAAAAACTCATTTGGCGCCATCCTCAAATTATTCATTTTAATTTTAGTATTGGTTGCAGTTACTAACACTGCATACATTGTCCGTGAAAATGAATATGCATATGTTACAAGATTTTCAAAATTCGTAAAAATTCAGGATACAGCAGGAATTCACTTCAAGGTTCCAATGCTTGACAAGGTGGAAACAATTCCACGCTACAGAATGATGTACGACATACCTCCTTCAGAAGTTCTCACAGGAGACAAAAAGACATTGGTTGTTGACAATTTTGCAGTGTGGAGAATTGATGACCCTCCTAAATTCATGAAGACAGTAAGTAGAATCTCTGAAATGGAAAACCGTATAGATGCAGTTGTTTACAGTGCAGTTAAAAATACACTGGGAACAATGAATCAGGCTGATATTATAAACTCAGACAAAGGAAGCATCGATTACGTCAACGTGAAAATCACAGAAATAGTAAACGCACAGCTTAAAAATTACGGTGTTTCAACAATTGCCGTTGAAATAAAAAGACTTGACCTTCCTTCAGACAACGAATCTGCAGTATACAACAGAATGGTTTCTGAAAGAACACAAATGGCTGAAAGCTACAGGGCAGATGGAAATCTGGAAGCCAGCAAAGTTGTCAATGAAACAGACAAAGAAGTTGGAATACTTCTGTCAAAGGCAGAAGCAACAGCAGAAGAGCTCAAGGGTGAAGGCGAAGGTGAATACATGAAAATCATAGCAGATGCATACTCAACAGAAGACAGAGCAAGCTATTATGAATTCATACGAAGTCTTGAAGCTTTGAAAGCAACCATGAAGGGCGACAAAACAATATTCCTTCCGGCAGACAGCTACATCGTAAGAGTGCTGAACGGTTCATTGGAATAAGTAAATAATCATCAAATAAAAGCGGCAATTTATGACTACCATAAACTGCCGCTTTAAATTTCATACAATATTTTGAAATAAACGTTTAAAAAACAGAGCCTTGGAAATTGATTTATTCCAAGGTTCTGCCTTCTTATTTTAACATTTTAAACTAATATTACTTAACAAAATCAGGAACATTTCCTGTCACTGCAACTTCACCTGCAATGTATCCATGAACCATGGCATCCGGAATAGCATTAGAGCCAAGTCTGTTTGTTCCGTGTACACCTCCGGTAACTTCTCCTGCAGCATAAAGACCAGGTATTACCTTGCCCCATATATCCTGTACTTCTGTTCTTTCAGTTATTGTAAGTCCTCCCATTGTATGGTGAACTGAAGGCCACTGAGGAATTGCATAGTATGGACCTTTATCTGTTTTCAGCATTACGCCTTTGTCTATAACTTTTCCAAAGTCAGGGTCCTTGCCTGCATCAATATATCCGTTGTGAGTATCAATAGTAGCTTTTAATGTTTCGCCGCTCATGTTGATTGATTGTTCCTTGTATTGATGAGCATTTATTATTTCAGCAAGTTCTTCCAAAGTATCTGCTTTGAATATACGTTCTGCTTCCATTCCGCTTTGAAGCTGTGATTCTGTAATGAAGCCTGCCTTGTCAACTATATCCTGTCCGAAAATTGAGAATGTTGGGAATCCGCCGCTTTCCTGCGCTGCTCTTGAGCATACGTCACGTCTTTCACCTTCGTTTACATATCTCTTTCCATTTACATCAACATAAACAATTCCTGAACTTGGACCACTGAAAGGAATTACAGCATATGCATCCAAAACTCCGTTGTTTGGATTAGCAAATGGATAAAGTTGAATGTAAGACATTTGTGTAGTGTTTGCTCCAACTTCCTGTGCCATTATTATACCTTCGCCTGTTGCTCCTACATGGTTTGTAGTAGGCAGATCAGCAGTGAGGGCAGGCACGTGTTTTGAACGCATTTCAACGTTTCCACTGAATCCTCCTGTTGTAAGGATAACACCTTTTTCTGCCTTAACATTTTTAACGCCGTCTTTTGTTTCAATTTTTATACCTATTACTCTTTGTTCACCTGTTGTCTCTCTGTATATCTGAGTCATCTTGGTGTTCAGCATAACTTCAGTTGAAGTTTTTTCAAGCATTTTCTTTTGAACAGCAACAATGTCTGCTCCTATGCCGTTAATTGTAGTATATGTACGATAACCGTAGTGTCCGCCTGGTCTGGTAATGGATTCACGCACCTGAAGCCCGTTGTCTAACAGCATGTTCAGCATAACAGGTGAGCCATAAACAAAATTTTTAACCAATTTTATGTCACCCATGTAGTCTCCGCCCTTAATGGTATCCTCTATATGTTTTTCTGCTGTATCTGGTTGAAGACCAAGCTTAGTGTAGAGCTCATCTGCTATCTTACTTGTATAAGAAGCATAAACACCGCCGTTTATTTGTGAGTTTCCGCCTAATACCGGCATTTTATCTATAAGAAGTGTGCTTGCCCCTTGAGTGGATGCATTGTAAGCAGCTGATAATCCTGCAAATCCTCCGCCTATAACAACTATGTCATAAGTCATATCCCATGTAGACGGTAAATCCTTTGTTCCCATAGGTGGTCTTGCATCATTTGCTGTCTCTGCTGCAGCTTCTGCAATATCAAATTCAGCAACAACTCCGCCTGCCATTTCAATTGCTTTAGTAGCTGCTTCAATTATGGCGCTGCTTGTTCTGGTAGCTCCGGTAACAACATCAATACCAATGCTTTGCTTTTCTACAATTTTAGCCGGTATTTCTTTTAATGCTGCATCAGAAACTCCCTGAGTTTCGCTTTGTGATACAACTTCAACTGCTTCAATAGCCTTTTCGCTTAATGTTACTTTCACTTTCATCGGATGCATACCAGTAACATCAACAACATACTCTCCTGCTTTCATAGGAGTGATGTTCACTTCCTGTTTCGGTTCCTCTTTTTGCTCTGGTGTCGTAGTATCGGTTGTTTTTGGTGCGCAAGCTGTCATGGAAAACATCATGCACAAAACAAGAATTAATGATACAAACTTAATTGCCTTTTTCATTTACCCTTCCTCCAATTTATTTTATTGTTGAATTCTATTGAAGCCTTCCGAACCAATGCACAATATAAATTTATAAACTACGTTCAAAGACATCAGAATCTTCAATAAATTCTTATATAGTAATGGCCTATATTTCACTTAGCCAAAACTGCCACATATGTACAACTTGTAATATCGACTAAATATTAACACTTATAAGTATAATTGTCAATCGTTTAACAATAAAAAGAATAATATATTTTTACTATTTATGCATTTTATAATTCATTTTGCTAAAATTAAACGCTCTAAAACAGGACATTCTTCACCGAACCGGCTCATATTTATGCGTTGTCTTCATTGTTATGTTAGGTCGTTCAATAAATTTTAATAAAATAAAAATTCCGATTCGACAATATTCGATATTTTTTTAACCATTATATGTATTATGTTAATTTATTAAAATGGTATATTTGCTTTCAAATAAGTATGAGTTATTCATTATCTAAATAAAAAGAGACCGAAGCATAAATCAATCTCAGCTACGGTCCTTTTATCAATTTTAATTAATCATTAAATTACTTCACAAAGAAAACTCGGTTGTCATTTCTTGCCGGAGGTGCAGGCAGTTCGCAGTCAGGATATCCCAGAGTCAGTGCACCAACTCCCATGAATTCTCCTTCAACTCCCCATTCCTTTAGAAGAGATACTCCTTCTTCACTTTCAAACATCTGTTTTTCCCTGTGTACCCAGCATGCTCCCAGTCCCAGTGAATATGCTGCATTGTACATGTTGCCCAGAGCAAGGCTTCCGTCTTCCACAGGTGTTCGTTTATTTTTGTCGCCTAGTACCAGAACGATTGTAGGAGCACCGTAATATGTATCTATATCTTTTCCGAAAAATTCGGCATTCATCTTTGTAAGTTTTTTAATCACATCTTTGTTCTGAACAACAATTAATACAGCAGACTGTTGGTTTGCTCCGCTTGGTGCATATAATCCTGCTTCTAAAACAGCATTCAGCTCTTCATCGGTTATTTGTTCCTGTTTGTACTTTCTTATGGTTCTTCTTTTAATCATTGAGTTAATAGTTTCATTCATAATTTTACCTCATAGTTTTTTTATATTTTTAATCATTATCAATGTTTTATACCAAGCTCCGCGTCCCATACAATTCCAAGTCCTGCAGCACCTAACTCGCGTGATACAATAGGGAAGTCTCCCTTCAATGGAAATCTAAGCATTCTCATGGCCAGAGCAGCAAAACTGTCCGGACACGAAATGAATGCATCTGCATAATTACGAAGAATCAGCCATCCCAAAGTGCTTGGTACCCCACAGGCAAACCCTTCACTTTGAATTATCTGCAATATAACATGATTAAGATTTACTGTAGCAAGCATGTCAATTATTACTTAAGACTCTGTCCTACTATTTAATTATATACAAATGCGTACAAAAAGCTATCCCCCAATAAAAAAATGCCCAAGACAAGTTAGTCTAAAGCATTTTTTATTGTTAATATTTACTTAGATGCATTTTGTCCGGCAATTCTTCCGAATACTGTTATGTCTGCAAGAGCATTGCTCCCTAATCTGTTTGCTCCTTGTATTCCTCCTGTTACTTCACCTGCTGCATAAAGTCCTTCAATTACATTTCCTTCAGTATCCAACACCTGTGCTTTTGAATTGATTTCTATTCCTCCCATAGTGTGGTGAACAGCCGGTGCAGCTTTGCATATATAGAAAGGTCCTACTTCCACAGTAGAAGGCAAGCTTCTTTTATTAAATTCAGGATCTTTTCCGTCAGCCACATAGCCGTTATATCTGTCAACGGTAGACTGCAATTCTTCTGCATCTATTTCGAAGAAATCTGCTGCTTCTTTTATTGTGTCAGCCTTTACAAGAAGATTATTTTTATAGAGATACTCAAGTTCCGGTCCATGATTTTCCTGAAGCTTGCTGGCTTCAAATCCTTTTTGATCAAGCAGTTCATAGCACACATGACCAGTTTGGGCCTTGATTGCCATTGACATCACATCACGTCTGCCCAACTCTTCAACAAACCTCTTGCCTTCCTTATTTACTATAATAGTATGACCGTACAATCTTGCATCATCATAGTAAAGAAGTGTTCCAGTCAAAGGATCGCAGATTGGATATGTCTGAATATATTCCATTCCTAAAAGTGAAGCACCCATTTCTTCAGCCATTACAATTCCGTCACCTGTACTTCCTACAGAATTAGTAGAAAGAATAGTTTTATCTATTTCAGGATTATATTTTACTCTCATTTCAATATTAGATCCAAACCCTCCTGAAGCAATTATTACAGCCTTATTTGTGGTAAATGTATAATTTGCATCTTTTCCTTCAGCTTCAACTCCGATTACCTTGCCTCCATTGTCTGTAATCAAAGAAACAGCCTTTGTATTTAAAAGTATTGGAATATTCAATTCCTTTGCCTTAGCTAATTGCTTTGTGATTATTTCTTTTCCGCTTGCTCCTGACGGAATCAAGCTTCTTTTAACAGAATGGCCTCCAAAGAACATTAATTCTTCTTCCCATACAACTCCTACTTCATCTCTTAGCCACTCAGCCCCTGCAAGAGCATTTTCTGCCATGGTCCTTACTAGTTCTTCCTTAGCCTTGTAGTCTCCGCCTTTTAGTGTATCCTGCATATGTTGTTCAACACTATCCTCTATACCTTCTTTCTTTTGAAGCCAGTTGTTTGCAGCTGCATATTCAGCACCTGAAATTAAAGTATTTCCTCCAGCAAGAGGCATCTTTTCAAGAACTATTACATCTGCTCCAGCATTTTTGGCTTCTATGGCTGCAGTAAGTCCGGCTCCTCCTGCACCTATAATAACTATATCATGAGTTTCTTCAATTGATTTTTTATCGCTTGCATCCGAAGCTACATCAATTTTTTTAAGCATGTCAGGAGTTGCTCCTGCTGCAGTAAGCGCAGCATTCACTGCCTCAAGAAATCCCTTTGAAGTCAGCGTGCAGCCTGAAACTCCGTCTACATCAACACTGTTCTTTAATATAATGCTTTCAGTCAAAGTATCCATTGCAGAATTGAACCCAGGTGTTTCATTGTTGCTAAGTACCTTAATATCAGTTATTGTGTCATCAACTATAGTTGTTTCAATTTTTATTTCTCCGCCTTTGCCGTATCCTATTCCTTCATACACGCCGTCTTCTATGGATGATCCTTTTGCATCTGCCTGTTCACTCTTGCTGCAGCCAGCAAGGGTCGCAACCATCATAACTGTCAATAAAAATGCTAAAATCCTTTTCAATTTTTACTCCTCCGTTTTGTTAAATATTTATTTATTTGTGTTATTAGTTTAACATTTTGAATTCATAAAGTATTTACACTAATATGCTTATTTTTACACTTTAATTCAGATGTTGAAATATCCGGACAATACTGTATAATGATATATAGTCCAATATTAATAGAAATACAAGGTGAATTATTATGTCATTACGTTTAAAAATTATCATATCATTTGTGCTATGTATTGCTTTTGCTATTTCTCCTATCCTAATAATTTTGGAAACAACTGTTAAAACTTCAAATATGGAACAGGCAGAATATCAGACTTTACAGCTTATAAATTCAAAATCAAATGAAATAGGCTCCTGGCTTAACCAGCGAATAAGCGAAATCAGAATAATTCACGAGCATGCTTCCACTAAAAATCTTGATCTTGTTACATTAAAGCCTTATTTGACAAATTTAAATAAAGTCCTGAGCAATCAATATGGAAATTTCAATGAGACTTTCGCAATAGGAGCTGTTGATGGATATGGATGGGTAAATGATAATATTACTATAGACATATCAGGGCGTGATTATTTTGAAAAGGTAATGTCATCCCAAAAAGAATACATAATTTCAAAACCTATAATTTCAAAGTCAGACAGTACACCAGCTTTCATAATATGTTATCCTATAGTTAATTATAATGGTGATAAAGTTGGATTCATTAACGGCGCAGTAAACTTGGATAAAATTTCCGAAATAGCTGCCGGCATTGAAGTTTATGATGGATTTTCGTGGATAATGAATGAAGATATGGATATATACTCTATTTCAAAAGATGAACTTACAAGCAAGTATATTGAATCAGAAGGATTATCTGAAATAGTAAGTAGTTCGAAGGCAGCAAATTTCGGAACAGTTGCCTTAAAAGATAAATCAGGCAATGATTCAACCGTATTTTACTCTTCAATTCCTTACACGGAAGATTTAATGCTCTGCACCATGATCAAAAATACAAACATTTTTGCCCAGACCAACGGTATTATAAACATGATATTTAAGGTTGGAATAGTTTTGTTGTTATCTGCAGTTCTATTTGCAATTATGGTATCTGGAACCATTGTAAAACCCCTGCAAAAATTAAAAATCCAAATGGTTGAAGTATCTAGCGGAAACCTTGATTCATTTTTCAATTACAGCGGCAGCGATGAAATATCTGTCTTAGGAACAGTATTCAACCAAATGTTGATGGATATCAAAAAATTAATTAAACAGGTTTACGATGTACAAGCCCAAAAAAGAAATGCTGAACTTAGGGTGTTGCAGTCCCAAATAAATCCTCACTTTTTATATAATACTCTTGACACCATACAGTGGAAAGCTTTAGATTACAATGCCTATGATGTTGCAGACATGATTAATTCACTTTCAAATTTTTTCAGATTGTCACTAAGCTGCGGAAAAGAATTCGTTACAATTTATGATGAAACTGAGCATGTGCGCAATTACCTGGAAATACAGAAGATGCGCTACAAGGACAAAGTCAATTACAATATTAATTTAACAAAACAAATTTCGCAAAACCTAATACCTAAAATGATAATTCAACCGCTTGTAGAAAATTCTATCTACCATGGGCTAAAGCTTAAAAAACAAAAAGGAACTATCAATATTGACATATTTCAAGATAATGATCAGGTAAAAATTGAGGTGGAAGATAGCGGGTTGGGAATGAATATTGAGAAACTTACGGAAATCAGAATCAACCTTATGAATTCCATTGAATCAGAACATTACGGGCTTTATAACATCAATGAACGCTTAAAGCTCACATTCGGAGACAAATATAGCATCTCTATTGATAGTAAATATGGAATTGGAACAAAAGTATCAATTAAAATACCAAAGATAAGTGAGGGATTTCAGTGTTCAGAGCTGTAATAGCAGATGATGAGGAAACAATTCGCAATGGATTAAAAAAATTAATAGAATCTTACGACCTAAATTTGTCAGTCGTAGGAACAGCACAAGATGGAGAAGAAGCATTTCAATTAATAAAAGATTACCAGCCTGAACTGATTATTATAGATATAAACATGCCATTCATGAACGGGCTTGAAGTAATAGAGAAATCAAGAATAATAGATTCAAACGCTAAGATAATCATTATTTCTGGATATGATCAGTTTGAGTATGCACAAAAGGCGCTGGAACATGGTGTTTTCAGCTATCTGCTCAAACCGATACAATACCGCAATTTTAAAAATATCATTATTAAAGCTTTAGATTCATACCGAGAAAGAATGTGGGAACTAAATAAACTGGGTGAAAGCAATACAATTGAATTAAGCAGCAAGTGTATCGGCAATCAAGCAATTGTTTATATTAAAGAAAATTATTCCAAAAATGACCTTACTTTGAATCTTATTGCTGAACAGCTGCACACAAGCCAATCAAACCTGACAAGGATAATTAAGCACAAAACAGGAGAAAACTTTACAGATTATCTGAATAAACTCCGTATTGACATGGCTATTAAATTATTGCTTGACAAGGACAAAGACTTCACTATAAATGACATAGCCAATATCGTTGGATACAGCAGCCAGCATTATTTCAGCAGGGCATTTAAAAATTATATGGGTGTTTCACCAATTCAATATAAAAACAAGAGCAATAAGTTTTACCACGAATAATCCCCTCTATGGTAATAGGACAGAGATGTGCATTGAGCAGGAGATACGGCAATGTTTGATTCTATGAGTGAGCCTTATATTTGTTATCATCGGGAGGACACGAGGTCCTCCCCTACAACAAGCTGAGCCCTATAATATAGTAGGTCGCAAGTTTATTGTATACTTGAAGAATATTCTTAGCTTCGAAGTTCAAAAATAAATATTCTCTGCGCTTCCCTTGCTGACTTGAAAAATTTTGTAATATTAAACATTAACCTGTAGTAGCTGTTCAGGAACTTCACCCTGTAATCGTCATTGAGATACTTTGTATCGATGTGAGTGATACCTGAAGCATATTTTTCAATTTCATGAGGACCGTCTGAGCCCCACTGAATTTTAGCTTCCGTCTTACCCAGAGAAGGCTGGTATTTTGAATATTTGACTGTTGTTTTTGAAAACGCGTCAAAAATAATTTCAGCATTTGTAAATTTGTTTTTAAGTTGGATGAGAAGTTCTTCAACTTCATCTTCGTTTAAGTACATCAAAAGACCTTCAGCAATGACAAGGACAGGTTCATCTTCATAATCAATCTTGTCAATCCAGCTGTAATCAGTTACGGATGAGCCAATCATCCTGTAGTTGATTGTTTCCTTGTAAAATTGTTTCTTGATCTTGATAACTTCCGGAAAATCAAGATCATACCATCTCTTTGCTTTTCTTTTAACCCTCAATACTCTTGAGTCCAGGCCGCATCCCAAATGCAAGACAATGCATCCGGGATTTTCGTCTATGAATCCTTTTGTAAAATCGTCAATAATTGCTGCCCTGAGGCTCATAAACACCTGAATTTTTTTCGCAACCTTAAGCTTCTTGAAATCATAATCTATGCTGTCGATGATTTCTTCTGCCTTTTTGTCGGAGATAATTTTTTTCTCCTTGCTCATGCGAGCCTTGCCGTACAAAGGTATGAAAAGAGTTTCGCTTCCATTGCTTAAACTAATCATTATAACATCTCCTGTTACACAATTTTTATAATTGTTTATTTGATCGTGCAATATTTAACAATAACTCTTGTATTGTTGCTCCTACTTTCTATTATATACTTATTTTCAGATATAGCCATACCTTATACACAGCCTTATGTTACATTTATTTAATAAATACCATTATTATAAGCTATACTCAAACCATTGACAAACCCTAACGCTGTCATCCTGAACGATAGTGAAGGATCTCATGTTCGTTAGAGTTTTGTGAAAATTATGTCCGGAACCATCTCTTCAAAACGAACAGCAACAGATTTTACAACTCCGTTTTCTGTTTGAAAACTTACAGGCAACGAAATTGTGTATATGTCTTCCAATACTCCATCTGCTCTGAACACATCCTTGTGATAATGCTCTAAGCATATATTCATGTCTCTGTAGCGCATGTAAATATGATCATTTTCATAAATGATTTTAACAGTGCCATAGCCATTGTCATTGTATGTACCTTCATAATTTTTCAAAGGAAGTGTTGGCTGAGTACCAGTAACTTGTTCTTCTGTGAAATAATTCAGTTCGCAGTCGTGATAATCTTCTTCTTTTGGCAGTTCTTCACCATGGAACTTCTCTGTCCAGTTTTCATGTTCTTCTCCCAGTATTTCATCAAGAATTGTGTACAACGAGCTGTACATAAACGGCACGGTTGGTGAATGCAAATTTGTAAGAATTACCACACCTGCTTTATCATCAGGAAGAAATGATTGTATGGAGCTAAAACCTTCTATTTTTCCCGTGTGCTTGAAAAAATCATGACCTTTGTAATACCCTCTTCTCCATCCCATTGAATAATCGCTGCACTCATAAAATCCTTCTCCACGGCCTATGGAGTCTTCCATTGAGCACAAGACAGTGTGCATCTCTTTGAATGTTCCGGATTTAATCAAATCAGCGCCGTCTTCTTTTTTGCCTCCATTTATGTGCATCATGAGCCATCTCGCCATGTCATTGGCAGTGGAATTAACTGAAGCGGCAGGGCCTGCCAGATCCACATTCCACAAATCAAGAGCACAGCTTTTCATGTTTCTCACACGGTATGGCAAAGAATAATCCAAATCCTTTTTCATCTCTTCAACCGAGCAATTTGTGCGTTCCATGCCCAGAGGACTGAAAATATATTCCTTCATCAAATCATCCCACGCCTCTCCTGTTGCACATTCGGCAACATAGCCTGCCAATGCATACATTACGTTGCTGTAAATGGCTTCTTTTCTATAGTCCGTGCATGGATTTATGTATCTTAATCTTACTGCCAGATCATCCCTGTTTGTGTCTCCAGGCCACAAGGCATCATGAGTTCCAAAACCCGTCATGTGAGAAAGCATATCTCTCAGCGTCATGTTCCTTGCTGCAGGATCCTTCATCACAAGATTAGGCGCATAAGTTGTCACCGGTTCATCATAATTTAATACACCTTTGTCCACAAGAATTGAAATAAGTGCAGATGTCATGGACTTAGAACAGGATGCTATTCCAAACATTGTATCAGCCGTTACAGGCAGATTTTCTTCTGCATTTCTCATACCCAATCCAATTGACTGCATCAATTTCCCATCTTTAATTACTGCAATTGAAACTCCGGGTATCTTCCAATAATTCATTTCCCTTTCAATGGTCTTGATTGTTTTTTCAGATAAATTTCCCATAATTCCTCCCTCAATTATTATCAGCTTAATTAAAGCAATTTTCATGCCATGTTTAGAAAATTCATGCCTTTTTCTGTTATTCTGTTGCCTGATCTTCCCTTTCTTATTTCAATGAATCCATTTTGGCTCAGCGATTCCAATATCACCCTTGTCCTGGCATCACTTATTCTGATTCCTCTTTCCTTCAAATAATATATTATGCCTGTCCTGCCTATTCCATGAAAATCGTCCGTGTTTTTACTGATGATTTTCAATATTTCAATTTCATCTGATTTGGCTTCCTTTGGAGCAATTTTTGTCACAATTTGTGTAATTCCCTTCGGAAACTCCTCCAGAGTCATGAAATAATTTGCTGCACTTTCAAGCTCCCTCACATTGCCCGGCCAACTATATTCCATTATTGATGTTTTTTCTTCGTTAGTTACCTTTGAATAATTTGAACCCAGAAAATATTTAAGAAGTAAAAAAATATCTTCTTTTCGTTCCCTGAGAGGAGGAATTTTTATCGGAATAACGTTGAGCCTGTAAAATAAATCGCTCCTGAAGTTGCCCTTGTGCACTTCTTCCTCCAGATTTTTGTTTGTAGCAACTATTATTCTTACATCAATGTTGATTACACGGTCACTTCCTATTCGCATTATCTGCTTTTCCTGAATAACTCTCAAAAGCTGGCTTTGTACATTTGGAGAAATGTCTCCGATTTCATCCAGGAACAATGTTCCCGTGTTTGCCTGTTCAAACAATCCTATTTTTCCATTCTTGCTTGCACCGGTAAACGAACCACCCTCATAGCCAAACAGCTGACTTTCCAGAAGAGACTCCGGCAGTGAAGCACAGTTGATTGCAACAAATGGCATTTCCTTTCTGTCCGAAAAATTATGTATGGACTGAGCCATGAGCTCCTTGCCCGTTCCACTTTCACCTTGTATGAGTATGGTGAAATTTGTGAGGGCTGCCTTTTTCGAAAGACTTATGCAGTGCATCATGGCATCTGATTTGTGAATAATTTTTTCAAATGAATATTTTGCAAAAAGGCCTTTTTTCACCAGGTTATTCTTCAGATTTATTTCCAGGTCCCTTATGTCTTTTTCATGCCTGAATATGAAATTGTATCCTATGGCATGATCCATAAGCATTACAGGAGATTTTTCAACAGCATAATTTTCTTCATTAATCTTTATAAGCTTGCTTTTAAAATCTGCACAGCATATGAGCCCCAAAATTTCTCCACCAATAAAATTATCAATGCCCTTGTCAGTATAATCGTCATATACATTGAAAATACGGTTGAGTTTTTCATTGGAATAAACCAGGTTGTAGCTGCTGTCCGTCAGCAATATTCCTTCATAGGAATTAAATATCATTTTATCCAACATTTCACCCTTTAGATAACTGTTCAGGTAGTTGCTTTTAAAAACAGCGTTAGGCTCCACAATGTCGTTCATGTTTTTTATGATGTTACGATTTACAGACTTATGGCCCAGCCTCAGTTTCTGCATAATTCTGATTGTGGTGTCATATCCTATTTCCCTGTATCCAATGTTAATAACCTTTTCGATATGAGGCGGAATCAGGTTCATCTCATCAGGAGTGATGGCAATTTTAATATCATTGTAAAAATTGTTAACATCCAGCCTTTTTTCATAGGGTATAAAATTGATGTTGCTAATGCCCAGCTCATAAAATGTGTTTGTGGTCTGAATGGTGCTTTCATATGAATCGTTCACAACCAGGATGTCTGTGTTGTCTGCAACTTTTCTTATCTCATTGACAAACTTTTTATTTATTCCCCTTGTCATTACAACAACTTTGTCAAAGTCAGTAATGTGTTTTTTCAAAATATAAATCATGTGTTCATACAAAACCAGGTATATGTCACCTTCTATCATTTCATGCTCACCAAGCTCTGTTAAAAACACATTTTCAACCTGTACATAATTTTCAAAAATAGATTCCACACATTTTTTAAGATATTCAATAACATTCCAATTTTCTCTGTTGTTATATATCATCAATATGGTCTTCATAGTACCTCCAAAACATTTACCCTATTATAACACAAATAAGATATTAATAGGATTATTTTCTATTTTTATCCTATTATTTTGTTGTCACGAGGATAATTCACTCCCAAACCCCAGTCATATTGTAGTAATATAATAGAATTATACTTGGCACAGTAATTGCTTGATTGTTATTTGAGTAACAAGCACTATTAAATCAATTATAAAGGAGAAGAGTATGAGTAAAAATGAAGCTACAAAGATGATGGAATCCACAAAATCCGAATTCAAACAAGAAATCGGCGTATTCGGCGGCGTGAGCATCATCGGTGGAATCATGATTGGTTCCGGAATTTTCTATTTAGGTTCTTACGTATTGATGAGAACAGGCATGAGCATGGGTCTTGCCATATTGTGCTGGATCGTGGGAGGTATTGTATCACTGCTTGGAGGACTATGTTTCGCGGAACTTGGTGCTTCAAGACCTGTTGCTGGAGGTATGGTTGTTTATTTGAATGAAGCTTATCACCCAATAGTGGGATTTTTGTTTGGTTTTGTAAGCTGGCTTATAAGTGGAGCAGGTTCTATTGCAGCAATTGCTGTTGCACTGCCTACGGCCCTTAGAAGTTTCTTTGAACTAAGCGACATGACAGTAAAGTTAATAGCAGTTGTCTTGATTGTGGCACTTACAGTTTATAATTACATGGGAGTTAAAAAAGCTTCAATACTTCAGAATGTTTCCATGGTTGCTAAACTTATTCCTATAGCAATCATCATGTTCGGAGCATTAATATTTGGAAAACAAACTCCTGATTTAAGTCTGGTTCCTGCTGACGGCAGCGCGGTTAGTTTCACAAGCATCTTAGGAATGATTGCTTTTGCCACTGTTGCAACATTGTGGGCATATGAAGGATGGACTAATTTAAACACAGTAGCTGAAGAAATGAAGAACCCTAAGAAAAACCTTCCTCTTTCATTAATTATTGCAATCGGCGGCATCCTTGTACTTTATACATTGTTCAACTACTCAGTTTACAAAGTGTTGCCTCATAATGAAATTGTTGCCATGATAAATGCAGACAACTATTATCTGGGTACGGAAGTTGCCAAGAGAATATTCGGCAACGTGGGCGGTACAATTGTTCTTGTGGGTATGATTATATCAATGTTTGGTTCATTGAACGGAATGATTCTTACATTCCCCAGAACTTATTATGCAATGGCAAAAGAAGGCCACTTCTTCAAAAGCTTTGGGAATTTACATCCTAAATACAAAGTTCCTTCCACTGCAATCATTGCACAATGTATAATTTCAGTTATACTGGTATTGAGCAGAAACCTTGACCAGCTTACAAGCATGGTTGTATTCACAGGAATGCTGTTCAACGTACTTGTTGTAGGCGCAGTCTTGGTATACAGAAAGAAATATCCTGATCTTGAAAGACCTTATAAAATCTGGGGATATCCTGTTACTGTATTCATAACAATTTTAATATTCGCAGGTCTTATGATAAACACATTCATCGAAGACCCTGTAACAGCCCTTATAGGTTTCATAGTTCCAGCAATTGGCTGTGTTGTTTACTACTATTTTGACAGAAAGCTAAAAAAAGAAAGAATATAATCATAAAAATTTCATAAAAGGCGTGTATGGAGGCAAAGAATTGATAACTTTATTTAAAAACGGAAACATCCATACAGTAGATGCTTCAAATCCCAACGCAGAAGCATTTGTTGTACAGGATGACAAGTTTACATATGTGGGAACCCTGGATGGCGCAAGAAATTATTTAAATGAAAATGGACGTGCTCATATGGAAATTGACATGGCAGGACGCTTGGTACTGCCAGGACTCAACGATTCCCACATGCATTTTGTGCATTATGCCAAAAGTCTGAGGAGCATCAATCTCACAGGAACTAAAAGCATCCGCGAAGTAAGAGAACGCATTGCAGAAAGAATGAAGGATGAAAAACTTAACGGCAGCACCTGGGTTGAAGGCGAAGGCTGGAATCACGATTATTTCACTGATGAAAAAAGATTTCCAAACAAATTTGATCTGGATGACATAACAGGCGAAGTTCCTGTACTTGTAATGAGAGCTTGCTTTCATATAGGAGTGCTAAATTCTGCAGGGCTTAAATTAATGGGAATAACGAAAGAAACTGCAGCTAAGTATGGAAAACTTGTGGAGCTTCTGCCTGACGGAGAACCAAACGGCGTAATTAAGGAAAGTTTGCTGGATAATGTGAAGTCCATGATTTCCACATTGGATATGCAGATATTAAAAGAAGTGCTGGTTAAAGCTCAATACGAAGCATTTGCACAAGGTCTCACATCAGTGCAGAGCGATGACATAGGATATATGCCAAACAGCAATTACGACATGTTGTTCACTGCTTTGAAGGAATTGGACGAATCCGGGGATTTGAACATCCGTATAAGCGAACAGTGCTTGTTGATGGATAAGACTATTGCAGAAGATTTTTTTAAGAAAAATTATCATTACGGTTACGGCAATGACAAATATCGTGTTGCATGCTTAAAAATTTTAAGTGACGGTTCTTTGGGTGCCAGGACTGCAGCTCTTCGAAATCATTATAATGACGATGAAAGCACAAAAGGGATTGAAATGTTCAGTCAGGAAGATTTGAATGAATTAGTTCTTCTTTCGCATAAACAAAATTGTCCTGTAGCAATTCACGCCATAGGAGACAGGGCAATAGAAATGGCTCTTGATTCCATAGAAAATGCAAAGAAACTAGATCCTTCGAACAACCCACGTCACGGCATAGTTCACTGCCAGATAACAGATCATAATTTGCTTGATCGTTTCAAGGAGCTGGACGTACTTGCATTCATTCAGCCAATATTCATAGACTATGACATGAATATAGTTGCTGACAGAGTGGGAAAAGAGCTGGCCAATACATCATATGCCTGGAAGACCATGGTTGACAAGGGAATTCACGCATCATTCGGCACAGACTGCCCTGTTGAATCATTTGACACAATGCCTAATATTTACACTGCAGTTGCAAGAAAAAACATTAACGGCCAAGAGAAAAAGATTTATCTGCCAGAAGAAAAATTGTCCATAAATGAAGCAATAAAAGCGTACACCATCGAAGGAGCATATGCTTCCGGGGAAGAAAACATAAAGGGCACAATAACATCAGGAAAGCTTGCAGATTTTATAATGCTCGACAGAGATTTGTTCAATTTGAAATCTGAAGAAGAAATTCTTGACACTCGTGTTGTTGAAACATATGTAGGGGGCAAAAAAGTTTACAGCTTATAAAAAGGGTGCCATGCAGAAATGCATGGTATCCGGTTTTTTGTTGGAGGAAGTTATGAAAAATTATGTTGTTAAGGTATCAGAAAAAAATACAGGAGTTCTGGCTGTACTAGGTCACGCCGGAATAGGACACGTCCACAGCCACTCAGGTTTTGTTCAGGATGATTCTGCAGGTTTTGCAGTTGTTGCTTCTATAATGAAGGAAGCTTTTAAGGTTGACACAACCATACAATATGTTACAGGAAATTCTGAAACAGGCTCCATAACAGTCGAAACATATGGTGGAGGAATAGGAACGTCTCATACAAGAAGAGGGCTCACTCCTCAGGAAGTACTCATGCTCAGAAGAGCTGAAGGCGAAGACGGCATATATACCCAGACTGTGGCTGTGAAAACTTTCGGCAGGATGTACGGACAGGGAGCCATGGAAACACCAGTTGCACTGCAAGGTGCAATAGCTCTGGCAGTAATGGATTCATTTTGCAAAAAATCTCCCCACAAAATTCTCACAACACATGAAAAATATGAAGGACTCATTGATAAAATGGCCGGAACTGTTGTTGATATAAACGGAATACCTGTATCACTGCTTTTGAACATAAACGGTTCTGAAGGAGGAATAGGACCTGCTGAAGACAATGAAGGAAACACCGCCCTAGGTCAAAAGGGAGAAATCATGAGACTCCTTGGCATTCGTGACGTTCCAAACATAATAGTTGAAAGTAAATCATACGTGCCGTCCCTGTCAAAAGAGATAAATTGCAGCACATTCTTATTCCGGGGCCAGGAAATGATTGACAACACAGATGTTGCAAAGGCACTGGCAAGTGCAGCCAACGACTTGAGTCTACCATATATTTTTAAAAATGACTCACTTCCCATATCAAAAGGGAGTCTCGAAAATGCCACCATAAATTTTGCCAGGGAAATAATAAAACTTGGTGAAAGACTGTCAGGAGCCCAATCAGCAATTGACAAAACATCAATCATAGCTGAAATTGCTAGAATGGTCAGTGAAGATGCAGGAGGAATAAGCTTCATGTCAAATGATCTCCACGACACAGTAAGGGCAGCAGGCATAGTTCCGGGAACAGCCTCTGTAATGTCCCTCCTTGTGCCGAAAGAATATATAAATTACTGGAAAATTCCAGTTTTAACACCGGAAGATGTTGAGCAGTACATGAGAATAATTTTTTGTGCTGCTGAAAAACTACAGCCATAAATTTAATGCCCCCGACATTGGCAGGGGCATCTCTTAAATCTTAACCCATTTTTTGGCCCTTTCAATTTCTCCGTCCTTAAGAGGGCCTTCTGAATCATTTACTATAAATCCTTCCGGCTGCTTAGCAAGAGTTCCTCCCTTTTTAACCAGCTTTTCTCCTATTGGTTCTGCTGCATAACCAAAATGCTTAACCATAAAATTAAGAACCTTGTTGTCGATTTTCTTCACATCAGACCTTGTGTCAAACGCCAGAACCTTTATACCAACAAGCTCCCCGGCAGGCATCATGTTAAGAAACTCAGACACTTCCTTTGTTGGTTTAAATCCCCTTGTGGGAGAACCAACAACCAGCAAATCCACCCCTTCCAGCAGTCCCTGATGATATTTCCCTACGTGGACGGCAGATGCTTCACCAATTTCCTTCATTGATTCCTCCATGGCCATAGCCACGGTCTTTGTATTTCCGAATACAGAGTCATATACTATCAATGTCTTCATTAGAAATCACCCCTATCGTAGCCGAATCGGCAAAAGTTCCAACACAAGTATGATTATAAATCCAATGAAATAACAAAACAAATCCTTCGCATCAAAAGTTGAACCAATCAATATTCTGGCAAAAGTATTTTCTTCCAATCCTAAAAGACTGATTAATTGAAAATATTGCAGAACCTCTACAAGAGCAGCAAATATAAACACATAAAGGGGCATTAGCTTCACTTTGTCAGGAACAAAAATCCTAACAAAGAAATAGACAACTCCTACCACAAGGACGTCACCAACGTAGGGCCTTATGAAATCATCATGTACATATATGGCAATTGCAATCTCAACCATCAACAATATCAAGAAAGCAATGGCGTAATATGCTCTTTTATTCCTTATCATTGAACTACAACTGCTGTTCCCGATACCGTAACCATGAGCATGTTGTTAGCCTGGCCAAGCACCTCGTAATCAACGTCAACGCCGACTATGGCATTGGCTCCTAGGCTTGCAGCCCTTTGCATCATTTCATTCAGCGCACTTTCCCTTGCATCGATTAGCTCGCCTTCATAAGATCCTGACCTTCCCCCGAAGAAGTTTGTTAGTCCTGCTGCAAAATCCTTTACAAAATCAACTCCCGAAACAACTTCTCCAAAAACAATTCCCCTGTACTCAACTATTTTTCTTCCTTCTACAGTAGGTGTAGTAGTTACTATCATATTGCCCTCCAAATAACATTCTCTTTCTATAATTTATTCCATTTACATACATTAATGATATATTTTGTATCTTTATCTGTCAACCAATATAAAACATACCTACCTATTACAGTTGCTGAAAAACTGTTTAATTGTTCAATGTCATTCTTTTTTTCTTATACTTTTTAAAAAATGATGGACTGTCTGAACAATAATTCCTGCAAACAGTCCTGCTGTAACAAACATGAACAATGACAGTATGCCTGCCAGGTCTCCCCAGCCATCTAAATTGTCCATAAATCTGCGAAACATTTCAAAATATCCGATTACTATACCTGCAATGAAAAATATCAAAGCATATTTTAACTTATAAAAATGAAAAACCGCAGATATGCCTCCTAATATCAATGAAAACAATACATAATATGCTATGTTTTCTGTTATTACATCTGTGTTATTAATAAATCTTATCCCTGTGTACATCAATACAAAAGATATTGCTGCCACAATTAATCCTATGATTATTGATTTATGTTTTTTCATGCTATGCTCCTTAAAATTCATTTTATGTTAAGATTATTATACCTGAATTTTGCCGGCATAAACATGTTCTGCTTCAACTCGGTTCTATTTGCATCCAAACTTATTACATTAAAATAAAAAAGCGACAATGTGAATAAACACAATCGCTTTTTCGCAGAAAATATATTTGCTAATATCTGATTAGTATTCTTTATCACCATCAGGCGTATACATAACAACTGATGAACTCTTCCATCTTCCCAATACCATGTACATCCATAAAAATGCTCCAACAATTAAGTAAACTCCTAAACTCTTCCATGAACCTATTCCCAAACCGGTTGCACACAATAATACAGCTAATAAGGCAAAAGCCAGAGCCAGAGCTCTCATTCCCATACCACCTTTCAACTTGAATGGTGCTTCCCATTCAGGATGTTTTCGTCTTATCTGAATAGCTGATATCATGGTCAATGCATAAGCTACAGCACAGCTGAACGACATTATATTAAAAAAGTCATTCATAAATGTAGATGAATTCATAATAAGCAGAAATGCCAGGCTTATAACCAATATGAAAATATTAGGCAGTATAGGCTGGTGATGTTTGTTCACTTTTGACCAGATCGGCGGCAGGAAATTCTGTCTGCCCATTGCATAAATCAATCTGACAGCTGAAATCCAGAATCCCAAAATGCACGTTCCGATTGTAAAAAGGATTGCGAATATACCAAACAGCAATGGCCATAGCCTCCAACCAAGCATATCTTCCATTAATGTAATGGTGATAAATGATTTTGTTACTACTCCGTTTTCAAGACCAATTAGTTGTTCCCAAGGGGCCATTCCTCCTAATGCAAAGAAAAACAAAGTGTAAAGGACTCCACATGTCAATATTGATCCTAAAATTGCTTTAGCACTATCCTTAATAGGGAACGTGCCTTCCTCAACCATTTGCGGAACAGTCTCGAATCCAAAATACGGTGTAATAATCAATCCTAAACCAATTACCCAGCCTTGCATTCCCCCATCTCTCAAAACAGATCTGAACATTGGTCTCAAGTTATCAAAACTCCAATACGGACTGGTGAAGAACATGATTGAAGTTATTACTATGCCAATTAATGCTCCAAACAACATAAATGTTTGTACCTTACCTGCAATTTGAATGTCATTCAAACTTAAAAATGTATAAATCACAAGTACTACAGATGAAATAATGGCAATGTCTTTTGCTGCGAGATTAAAGTTTCCAACATGGTCAACCCATGCAATAATTCCCATCATTCCAGAAGCAGGCACTGTTACCCATGCAGCCATAATAAGCCAACTTGCCCAAAAACCCATATGCTTGTTCATTCCAATCGTGTTGTAAAGAAGTTCTCCTCCAACACGTGGAAATAACGAAGCCAGTTCACAATAAACAAATCCTATCGGTAAAACAATTATGGTCATTAACAGAAAAGCTAACCATGTGCCAGGTCCGCAGTATGACATAAATATTGTGTCCCAATACCCGATGAACGTCAAAATAGCGCCTGTAGCTAGAGCATAAACATATAATAGTCTTAAATTTCTGTTTAATCCTTCAGGTTGATTGTTTTCCATTTGAATATTTTTCTCTGACACTTTACTTCACCCCTTCAATTATTATTTAAAGTGATACGATTCGAATATATTCAAGGAATTAAACTCTTCAAAGTACATTGTTATACCATTTACTTTTCTTCTTTCCAAAAATCAACTGCTTTCTATAACTTTTGTTTGTTGTATATTAACTATCATGATATTACTTTAAACATAACAGATTCATCATAACCTACAATAACTCTGGCATAACCGCTAAGCTCCGAATTTAATACTTCGTCGCCGGTATCAACCAATAATGACTGTCCAAAAAGGGAATACATCTTGTTCTTGGTTGCAATTATTAATATGTTATCCAAACCAACTTTTCTGATCACTCTATGGCTTATTTGCTGATTACCCCTTCCAAACAAGTACCCCTGGCCGCCAATTACAGTAATGACAATCTTTGCTTTACTATACTTATCCAGATACGACAATATAGTATTTTCATTTACGTCATTGGTTATTACTTGATTATTGCAAACCAAATCCACTCCCAGAAGCGTGTTTTTCAGCTTCAATTTATCCATAACGCCTCTGACTGTTGAACCTGTTCCCATTATATAAAGCACATCTTTTTCCATATTGAAAGCAATGTATCTGGATACCAAATCTAAAGCCGCTTCTTCTCCTGCTGCCCTGCCGCTTTTCAGATTTTGAACCATCTTTGTATCGTAAGGCACCTTCATATAACCATACAACCTGGCATTCACAACCCCTTCTCGAAAAGCATCCTCGTCAATATCCATTACCTCAGATAATCTTAAATCTTTAACCTTCCCTTGTAGAAATTTCAAAACAAGCTTCCCTGCTGTTTTTGGATTTATTGCATATACGGCAGAATGTATTTTACAACCTCCAGGTATTCCTAAAACAGCTATTCTATCACCAACTGCATCCATAATATTTCTTGCAGTTCCGTCTCCTCCTGCAAAGAGTATCAGATCAACACCTATTTCATACATCTCTTTGGCAGCTCTTATAGTGTCTTCCGGTTTTGTATTTGAAGAATGCATATGATTAATGACTATAGGTTCTAAACCACATGCCCTGACCTCATTTTCTCCCATTTCATTCGGATAAGTATATATTTCTAAGGTGTCATCTTCAAATTGCTTAATCTGACTTATAGCAACTACAGCTTTATCTGGGCACTCTGGTTTTGCTCCTAATTCAATCGCTTTGGCTAATATTTCTTCACCATCTGATCCTTTTAAGCCTACTTTACCCCCCATACCTGCTACCGGATTAACAATAATTCCGATTTTTTTAGCCAAAATTACACACCCTTTCCGTTGTTTTGAATACTGTCAGCAGCCTTTACTATAACAAGGTTATTATAGTTAAAGGCTACTGATTTATAAATGTTGTTACTTAACCTTTGTATATTGGTCCCCGTGCTTTTTAAGGAACGCTCTCCAGGTTATAGCCCATTTAGTCGGATCATCAAGGTCTTCTGGATTAGCCAGGTCGTGTGATGCACTCTTATGAGGAGCGGTCAACACAACTTCAGGATTTGTATAAGCTTCTTCCGCAGCTTGTTTCAGGGCTTGGTAATATTCTTCCAAGTCACACTTGCTGTATGTTTCGCACGGTTCCAAAGTCATTGGTTCAGGAATAACCCAAGGATGGTGAGAAGCCCAATACCATGGAATACCGTAATCATTTATTCTCTTATTAATATCATTTGTTCCTACTCCGGTATCATTGTACAGTTCTTCCCATGAGTATCTGCATTGTTCTTGTCTCTTGATTCCGTTGCCCAAGAATGCCTCGCCGCATCCTTTGATTGAGAGAAGAAGTTTTTCAAGATAGTTGTTATTCAATACTGAAATAGCTGCACATTCTTTCATGCCTTCAACGCCATGCATCATAGCCCAGCTGTACGCCTTCAATATAACTCCGGCAACTCCAAAATACTCTCTTACCTTGCCAAAGCTGTCAGGCATATCGTAATTCAGATAGTATTTTTCACCATTAAACTCAACCGTAGGCTTAGGTAAAAACTTAGTCAAAAATTCTCTGCAGCCAAATGCTCCGCATGCAGGACCTTCTCCGCCGTGAGGCGTTCCGAATGTCTTATGAATATTGAAATGGCACATGTCAAATCCTGCTTCTCTTGCCCTGACAACTCCCAAAAATGCATTTGCATTTGCTTGGTCATAGTAGCATAGGCCACCTACAGAATGAACCAATTCAGCAAATTTATCTATATTAGGATTGTATATACCTATGTCTTCCGGATTAGTCATAAAAATGCCGGCCAGATGATCCCCTGTTTCCTCCACGGCCTTCTTAAGAGCTTCATAATCAGGAACTCCTCTTTCATCAGGATACAGTGTGATTACCTTGTATCCTGCAGTGGCCGGAGCAGCTGCATCACATGGGTGAGAGAATATGGTCGTGATTATTGTGTCTCTCTTGTAATCCTTTCTTGAATTGTGATATGCCCTCAAAACCGAAGCAGCACAGTATACTGCCTGATTACCTCCGCCTGGCTGAAAACTGAATTTGTCCATACCTGAAATTTCCTTCATAATATGTTCAAACTTATAGTATATTTCAAGAACACCTTGTATAGTGTCAACATCCTGATCAGGATGTACATATGCAAAGTTTTCATTTAAAGCCAAAGTTTCGCACAATCTTGGGTTGTATTTCATTGTGCAGGTTCCTTCGCTCAAGTCGTTGCTGACATTCGAACCCATGGTCTCCTGAGTAAGGTGAATGTAATGTGCCAGAACATGCTTTTGGTCAACTTCAGGCAATAAAAGAGGTGATTTTCTCTGTACGTTTTGAGGTAATAAATCAGAAGCCTCACCAACCAAAGCCACTATTTCATCCTCAACCTCTGGAGTTAATATTCCCCTCGTTCCGGGAGTTGAAAGTTCATAAATCATTGGTTCATCCCAACAAGCTTCATGAAAATTTTTCCTTAAATATGCTTTACTCATCTATATATCTCCCTTCATTTATTCTTTGAAATTACATTTCTCTAAATGCTCTTACTAACGAATCAATATCATCTTTAGTCAACATTTCGGTTACAGCATACAATGCGCTGTTGCCTAGAGCCGGAAAATCATCAGTCAGGTCTATTCCGCCAAAAATATTCTTTTCGAATAGGGCCTTATTTATTTCCTTAACTGATTTTCCAAGACCATCGAAATTAACTACAAATTCCTTAAAGTTGCAGGCATCATAAATTTTAATACCTTCAATTTTAGACAGCTCATTTTTAGCATAAGCTACTCTTTGCAATATGCCATTTCCAAGGTCCTTCATTCCCTGTGGTCCCATTAATGCCAGGTAGACAGCTGCAATCATGCCATGCAATGCTGCGCAGGTTCCTATGAAGTCCTTGCCTTTTTCTCTGGAACCGTAAGAAGTTCTTTCGAAAGCAACTTGGCCAAAGCCATACTCGCCTTCTTTAACTGTCGGCAATACTCCGAACAATAATGAAGGGTATTCAGCTACAAATTTTTCTTCATCTCTGCAGGCAATGAATCCACCCAAGCCTCCTCCAAAGGACATATGAATTCCTAAAGGCTGAAGTTCACCGAGTGCATAATCAGCACCAAAGCTTCCGGGTGCCTCCAATATTCCCAACGATGTAGGATCAACACCGACAGCCACCAATGCTCCTTTTTCATGAGCAATTTTTACAATTTCTTCATATTGGGTTTCTATAAAACCTAAGTAATTTGGATTTTCAAAATAAACACATGCTGTATCTTCAGAAATTTTACTTCTTAAATCTTCTAAATCCAGGCACATATTTTCATAATCAAATTTAATTTCTTTTACTGTAATGTCCGGCTTGCAGTAGTTTTCATTTACTAGCTTTCTTTGAGGACCGATTGCTTCAGATACAAGAATTTCTTTCCTTCCTGTAGTTCTTGAAGCCATTCTTGATGTGATAGCTAAAGCATTTGCCCAATCATAGGTAGGAGTATTGCATGCATCAAATCCTGTCAAATCGCCAAGCATACTTTCGCTTTCAAACAGTATTTGGAATTTACCATGGTCAGAAAAAGCTTCGCCAACATATGAGGTTAAAATTTCATCCCTACCGCCAATGGTATCACATACAGCAGGAACATAATGATTCCAGGTTCCTCCTCCCAAGAAGCTAATGTAACTTTTGCAATTTTTATTTTTAGAAAGAATATCTTCTACATGTCTTTGAAGTCTGGCTTCAGAATGAATAGGAGCAGGTATATTCATTTCACCCTTAAACCTAAGGCGTTCCGGAATTTCCTTATAGATGTCTTCAACACTGTTCATGCCTAATTCATCCAGCATTGCTTTTTTTACTTCAGGAACAGAATTAGGAATATATGGATATACCACGTTACATTTATTACTCATCAATTTTACCTCCATTTACATTTAAATTTAAAATCAATGTGTGTATAGCTATCGCTTAATTAATAATGGCAACAACTTGATAAAATACAAGCATTATAATTATTTAAATTCAAATTACCCTCCTTTTAAATAACTGCAGCTGTAACTTTTCATTTTTATTCCTCCTTGATTGAATATTTGATATAAAATAATAATTTTTATTAACCTCGACTAAAACAATTATTGAGCTGTCCATCCGCCGTCAATTGTTAATTCAGACCCCGTCACAAAAATGGATTCATCAGATGCCAGGTATAAGTCACCGTAAGCAATATCCATTGGTCTTCCAATATATCCTATGGGGTGCAGTTTGCCGACGTTTGAAAAATATTCATCATCAGAAAGGCCTGAATCTGATGCTTCCTTTTCTGTTAAAGAAGTATGCACATAGCCTGGATGCACAGAATTAACTCTGATCTTATAACCTTTTTTGCCGCAATGAAGTGCCGCTGCCTTAGTAAGAATAGTAACAGCTCCCTTGGAAGCACAGTATGCTGCCAAATCTGGCTCTCCTACCTGGCCATCTATTGATGATCTGTTTATAATTGAGCAATTTTCACCGTTTTCTTTCATTGCAATGATAGCGTTCTTGGTTCCCAAAAATACACCTTTGGAATTAATGTCCATGACGTTATTCCATTCTGCTAAAGTTGTTTGTTCAATGTTTTTACCTAATGAAACCCCAGCATTATTTACAAGAATATTAATTTTTCCATATGTTTTAATGGCCTCAGAAATAGCATTATCCCACTCTTCTTCCCTCGCTACATTCAATTTTATAAACATAGCTTCACCGCCATCATTTCTTATTGCATCGACTACCTTTTTTCCTTGAATTACGTCAATATCGGTTAAAACAACCTTTGCTCCTTCTTTAGAAAAAAGAAGTGCATCTGCTTCCCCAATCCCCATTGCTCCACCGGTAATCATTGCCACCTTGTTATCTAGCCTACCCATTCTATACCCCCTAATTATGTATTGTTTAAATTCATATAGAAAAGTTTATGTTCAAGTTTTACATCTAATTGATTTCAAAATTATATTAGCAATATTCATACCTAATTTTTTACATTTCATGGCCAATAAAAAATAGCGATTTGATCACCTGTTAAAATTCAGCTTAAACAAGACAAGTTGATTGTCTATGAAATGTCGAAAATTGGTAAAATATTATCAACGTTTTGTTATATGCTCTTACAATTTACTGAATTTATCAAAAAGTTGAATCAATATTTTCATAATTCGAGTTTTTTCTTTTTTAATACCTGCTATAATTCATTTAAATATTAATGATTTACCCCATTTTCATTTTTGAACCAATGGAGTGCAATTATGGACCAACAAGGTGTATTTTATAGTGATGAAATGAAAGATATATTTAATATGGCTAAAAGATATGCCCAGTTTAAAACGACCATCTTAATAAATGGCGAAACCGGTGTCGGTAAAGAAGTTGTGGCCAAACTAATTCACAAATACAGCAACAGAGCAAGTATGCCGTTTCTAACTGTTAATTGCGGCGCAATTCCGGAATCTCTCCTTGATTCCGAACTCTTTGGGTATGAAAGCGGAGCATTTACAGGTGCCAACACTAAAGGAAGCATGGGCTTATTTGAATCTGCCCATAAAGGCACCCTGCTATTGGATGAAATTGGCGAACTGTCCCCACAGCTTCAGGTAAAGCTGCTCAGGGTATTGCAGGAGCATGAAGTCAGGAGAATTGGCGGAAGTTGGTCCAAATCAATTGACGTCAGAATTATTGCATGTACCAACGCTGACTTATGGAACTTAGTTAAGAATGGGACTTTTAGGAAGGATTTGTATTTCAGATTAAGTGTAGCAACAATTACAATACCGCCTTTGCGTGAAAGAAAAGCAGACATTCTGCCTCTGTTGGAACAATTTTTGCATGAACTGATAAGTATGTATAACATTGACAGAACATTTGACGAATCTGCATTGTACTTAATTACTAACCATACATTTTACGGCAATGTAAGGGAACTGAGAAACATTGTTGAATCCTCTTACATTACAGCTCAAGATAATATAATTACAACAAATGACTTACCAAAATATTTGATTGAATCATCATCGATTAAAATAAAAACCATCACTGAAAAATGCTCTCATACTTTAGATGAAATGCTCAATGATTATGAAAAAGAAATCATTACAAATGCACTTACACATTCCAACACCATACGCAAGGCTGCGATTAAACTTGGTATAAGCAATACAACATTGCTTCGCAGAATAAAAGTGTACAACCTTGAAGAAATAATCAACCATCATGATGATTTTGAAGCAAACATAATTACATGACAATATTTTATAATGGAGGTGATTACATGTCCGATAAAATCATTGATGAAAAGAATGTTTACATAGAACATGTAACTCAGTTAATTCAGGAAAACAGAATCAAGACCGTAATAGTATGCGTAAACGACAATTCAAATATTAATCGTTCAAGGTTTGTTTCAGTGGAACACTTCATGTCAAGTGTTGTTAATAGTGGCATTGGTTTATCTTCTGCAGTTTTTGCATTTGACACAAAAGGTGAGTTAAATGACAAAGTCGGAGGCGGTTACAAAGGGGGATTCCCAAGCTGTGTAGTTAAACCTGACCTATCCACATTTTCCATAGTTCCATACTTACCTAATACTGCAAGGGTAATCGGCGATGTTTATGACTCATTCGGAAATCTCATAGAATACACACCTCGAAACGTATTAAAAAAAGTGATTTCTCTTTATAAAAAAGAAGGAATCATTATAAGAGGAGCTTTCGAATATGAATTTTTTATTTTCGAAAAAAACAATGACTCATTAAAACCAATCTACAACAGTATACAATGCTACTCAGAAGTTCATGAGCCGGTGCTGATAAACATAATTCAAGACATCATGAATAATTTATCAGCAATAGGTGCAGGCCCTGAAATTGCAAATACAGAATATGCTTCCGGGCAACTGGAGATTACGAATTCGCCATTTTATGGTGTGGAAATCGCCGACATGGCCTCTTATTACAAAATGACTATTAAAGAAATAATCAAAAACAAAAATCTTATTGCGACTTTCATGGCAAAACCAAAGGCAAACCAAAACGGAAGCGGAGCACACCTGCACATTTCCTTTTATGATGAAGATGGCAACAACCTGTTCAGTGACAATAATTTTCCGGATGGTTTATCAGATATATGCCATCATTTTATTGCCGGACAGTTAAAACATGCCAAAGGACTATGCGGCTTGGTTAATCCTACCGTTAACAGCTACAAAAGGCTTGAAGAGTATAGATTTGCTCCGACCTCCATTTCCTGGGGCTATGAACACAGAGGAGCCATGATAAGAGTCCCCTTTGCAAGAAACCAAAATGCCAGGATAGAAAATAAATTGCCAGGTTCAGATACAAATCCGTATATCACATTAGCTGCAGTATTGGCAGCAGGACTGGACGGTATTAAAAACAAAATTCAATCACCAAATTCATGCAACGGTGACACAACATATGAAAATTGTTATGAAAGATTTCCCATTACCTTGATAGATGCCATAAATCAATTAAAAAAAGATACATACTTTAAAAACATCCTTGGAGAAGAATTCATTAACCAATACATCCTTCTTCGGGAATATGAATGGAACAGATACATGAAACACGTCAGTGATTGGGAAATATCTGAGTACCTGGAGCAAATATAAAAAACGGTTGTTTGTGTTAGACTTCTAAAACACAAACAACCGTGATATCACAAGATGTTATTTTCACATAATCTCCGGAACCATAACCTGATTGAAAGTTTTTTTGTAGAAAAAAATTCCAATGGGCAGCCATACCATAGCAAAGAGAACCATCTGCAGAATATTAGGAATAGTTGCACTAAAACTCATACCTTTTATTAAAACTTCCTGCACAACCTTGGCATAATTAATCACCGGCCAACAGGCTCTGATTAAAAATTCCAGCAGTCTTGGCATTTGGTCAACAGGCCATACGCCGCCGCAAGAACAAAAAGTAGGAAGAGACAGCATAAATTCTATTTGGGAATACTTTACCCTGTCCTTTGTCATGGAAGCAATCAATAACGATGGCCCTGTAAGTGCAATAAGAAAAACCACAGTCATAAGTAACACTGTCCATATGTTTCCTACCATAGGCACATAAAAAAGCTTGCGGAGAATGACCATGCTGACTGCAACTGCCGGAAGTATGCCAACAAAACAAGCACTGACGGCAGCAAGTACCTTTGACATTACATTCCCACTGTTAATGTACTCATTGTCTCTGATAAAAGTTGATCCCATTGCAGAAAGCATCAATTGCTGAACAAATACTGCCAGGAAGCAGATCATCAAATAATTCATATATGTCATCTTTGGATCAAACAGCATTCTTTCTCCTACATTGTAGACAAGGGCCATGTCCTGGGCTGTCTTTGGCGATACGCCTTTACCCTGGATAAGCTTCATCTCTATTCCGGCAGATATTGACTGAGTAATTAATGTTGCCTGAGCAATTGCATTGTTTGCCATAACAATATTTGTGCCATCGGTAATGGCTAAAATTTGTGATGACTGATACGTAGATACCTTACTTTCAAAACCTTTAGGAATGCAAATTCCCATTTGTACCTTCCCGTCATCAATGAGGTTTTCAAGTTCCTTTCTTGTGGCTGGGTAGTTTGTTACTTCAAAACGTTCATTGCTTAAAAAATAACTGCCCACAAGATTGCTGAGGGTAGAACCGTCCTCATCCAGAATGGCAATAGGTATATCCTTAACATAGTCATTGTAGTAAACTCCTCCAAAAAACAATGTTAAAAAAATTGGTCCTATAAAAAGAAGAATCATCATTCCTTTATACTTAAATATCGAGCGGAATTCCCGTATGAATGTTTCCTTGTAAGTCATCATCCATCACCTCCTTGTCCTCAGACTCTCTGTCAGCAATAATCATAACCAGTTCTGTCAATATAAGAATTATAGCTCCAAATGCAAACAGATATGAAACATCACTAATAATCTGCTGCAGTGATGTCCCTTTCAAATATATGTCCCTGATATTATTTGCATAATGTGCAAATGGCATGTACCTGGCAAAACTTTGATAACCTGCAGGCATGGATATTATTGGCCATGTTGTTCCTGCCATAGCGGAGTTAGGAATAAATAAAACTGCACCGCCAACCAGGCATACCATTCTGTTTTTTATCAATGAAGATATCATTACGCAAAAGGCAGACACTGAAAAGCTGAGTCCTAATGTCAGTATAAGTAAATTCATTAAATTTCCTTTAAACGGCACATTAAATAATCCAATTTGAAGAATCATGCAAATCATCATGCTCAGGCTTCCAAACAGCGTATAGAACAAAACCTTGCCTGATGCATAGCCTAACCTTGTCATCTTTTCTTCATAAAATATTTTTTGATCAACAGATACTGTAGCGGTCAGTGCTATTGCTGACTGAATATATCCTGCCAGAAGAACCGGCGTCAAAAAAAACTCAAAGCTTTTTGACGAATTATACAGCACTCTGTTATTGAACTGAAAAGCCTGAGCAATGTTGTAGGCTTCTTTATATGACATATTAAGCCTTCCTGTTAACTGCGAAATGGCAGCACCTGCCTTATAGGTTAACAGAATTTCTGTTGCTTTTGCTTTAGCCGTACTTGTAATTGACAAATGGCTGCCGTCATAAACCATCAATACAGTTGGTGATTTTAATGAAGCTATATCGTTGTAAAAATTTTCAGGAATAATCAACCCGGCACGAACCTTACTGTTCTTCATTAATTTTTCAAGCTCCTGCTCATTGGCTGGATAACTTGTGACCTTAAAAGTCTCATTTTGATCAAATTTTTCTACCAGCTGACGGCTGAATGATGAATTATCATAATTGATGACTGCTATGGGAATATCAGTTATAACTCCTTTAGACAATTCAACACCAAGCAGGATTACAACAAGCAAAGGTATTATAAAAAGAACCAATAAATTTATTTTATTTTCAACAAAGCTTGCACACTCTTGTTTAAAGCTTTTTACTAACATCTTCCCCACATCCTAATTTGCAAAATTTACAATAGCGGTCATACCAGGTCTGATGGATTGATCCAAATTATCAATTTCTATTTTTACCCCAAACGAAACAATATCAAAACTTCCATTTTCATTTGTTGCCTTTTTAACTGCAAAATCAGGTTCTTTATTTATTGTTACTACAGTGCCTTTGTATGTTTTATTTTTATAGGCAGCTAATGTTACATCAACAGTCTGTCCTTCCGATACCCCTTCTAATTTATTCTCATCCAGATTTATGCTGACCCAGCATTTGTCAAGATTACTTACAGTTCCAATTGAAGTGCCAGTTGATACAAGTTCTCCTTCGTCAGAATTTATTGCAGTAATTGTTCCGTCTATTGGTGATTTAATAACTGTATCCTTCAAATACACTTCCACTTCCTGCAAACCAGCTTTTGCCTGGTCTAGTTTGCCTTGCGAAGCAGCAAGCCCGGCCTGGGCCTGACTGACCTGTGCCAGTGCAATGTTCGAAGCCTCACAGGCTTGGTTGAGCAATGAATTGCTTGACAATATACCGGCTTCGGCCAATGACAGCTGTGCACTTGCAGCTTTTTTGTCTTCAGTTCTTGCTCCTTCTTTAGCCATGCTTAAAGTTTGTTCTGATACATTCATTTGAGTCTTGATTTCCTCCAGCTTCTGATTGGAAATTGCTCCTCCCTCATTTAAAACAACTGCTCTGTCATATGTTGATTTCCATAAATTATATGCACTTTCCGCCTGGGCAACTTCCTGAGTTCTGGCACCATTTTCTGCTTTCTCATTGACTGCAGCAGCCATATTTCTTTGGCTTTGACTGGCAATGACACCTGCCTCGGCTTGCTTGACTCTTTCCTGTGCCACCTCATAAGCCCCCTGTGCCATCTCAAGTGCTGCCTGGGAAGCATCCACGCCTGCCTGTGCCTGTGCAACCTGTGCTTCTAATTGTAATTTTTTCGCTTGAATTTCTTCACTGGAAATTTCCACAATTGGATCACCAATCTTCACTTGTTGTCCTTCCTCAACATAAAACTTTACTATACGTCCGGGTATTTTAGTATTGATGCTTACGTCTTTGGCAGATACAATACCTTGACGAGCACCCGATTCCATACTTCCTCCATATATTTTTGTAGTGCCGATCGTAATTCCTAAAGCACATACAATGACAACTAATGCTATAGTAATGCTTTTTATATTTTTGCTAAACCAATCCTTGTTTATAGTCTTATTTATTTTTTCCAATAAACTTTTCATAATGTATTCCGTCCTTTCTTTTCTGTTTTAGATAATATTTAATGAATGAGTATTCCTGCATCATTTTGATATTTTATTTTTGCCATTGTATAACCATAGCTTATTTGAGCCACTTGTGCTTCAACCTCTGATAATTTTTCCTGAGCAGCAATAAGCTCTATGATTGTCCCTGAACTTTCCTGAAGATTCATTTGTTTCAGCAAAGCATTCTCTGCACCAAAACCCTGCTCATACTTAAGATTTGCAATGCGAACAACCTCTTCTGCGTTAGCTACAAGTTCTGTTGATGCCAATAGCATATCTCCGGCTGCTGTCATTGTTTCATATGACTGGTTGATTTCTGAAGTTACTGTAGTTTTTGCTTTATCAAGCTGCAGCCTTGCCCCTTCTGTCAGTAACTTTGCTTCTTTAATCCCATTTTTATTTGCTTTGTACTCAGCACGGGAATTCAGTATTTCTTCATTAAGTTCATAAATTTTTAGCTGACCAAGGGCTTTCTGTATTTCTATTCTGTTTGTCAAACCACTTTTCAGTCCATCACTTAAGTTTTCTTCTGTAACTTTGTCAAACATAGAATCTTGCAGGGTTATTTCCGTATCCATTTTTAAATTCATGTTTTCCTTAAGCTTCACAAGAGCATTCTTATAATCCGCTCCAGCAAGTCGGCAAGATATTATTGTACTGTCATAATACATCTTGCTGAGAAGCAGATCATCTTTTGCTTTCATTCCGTTATCATAAGAAAGTTTAACCATGTTGTATTGTTTTTCACCACGTTCCATGGCAACTTTTTTCAACTCATATACTTTTCTTGCATACAGTGCATCATAATAATTTTTTTGAATTAACATGGCAATTTGGTTTTTATATATGTTTTTGGCATATCTGGTGACGTCAAGATTTACTCCGGCCATTGTAATCATAAGTTCGCCTGCATCATATGCATCAAGGTTAACTAAAGAGCCATAATCAATTTTTGCATCCAGTTTTTCTGAGGTATCTTTAAGAATATCTTTAAATTCTTCTTTTTTTGCTTCAAGGGTTGATTTGGCCTCATTTACTGCAATGCTGTTTTCATCAATTTTAGACTGGTTTGAATTCAATTCAGTCTCTATACTTTGTTTAATCAATGAAAACATGCCATTTGCAGTTTCAGATGGAATTCCAATTCCAATCAATGTATCAAGAATATTTGAACCTGCTGGAATAACAATTTGATTGCCGTTAGCATCATTAATGGGATTGCCATGGGAGTCAGAAAGAGGTATGGAAATTGGAGCTATGCCATTTGATAAAAGACTCTCAGCCTGATCCACTTGTCCCTGTGCTGAATCAATTTGTTCTTCTGCATCATCAAGTTTATTCATGGCATCTTTGAGTGCATCCTTTGCTTTTTTCAAATCTGAAGAATTTTTCTTTGCATTGTTTGCTGAAATTATTGCAAGCTGAATTTTATTTTCCAACATGTCAATGCTCTTGTTGTTTTCCAGTCCATATTTTACTGCTGTGTCCACAGTCAAGTTCATAGTTTCCTGCGCCTTTTCACTGCTTGATGAATCCAAGGCCTCTTCCGGCTTGTCATCGTCTGAATCACCAGGAAGTGAATAGGGAGCTGCTGTAGGTTCAGCTTTAGACGTTGTATCTGCATATACAGGACAAATTGCAGACAGCAAAATCGCCGAAGCACATGTACATGCTGTTATCCTTTTAATATTCATATTTTTTACCCTTTCAATTTAATATTTACAAATATGTATTTCAATTTCATTGGATTTAACATCCAATTGCTTTAATAAATTTACAGTTTCTATTCCAATATCATGCAAAACCACATGCTTCACTTTCCTTCTTTCTATACAGTCATTAATTATTGCAGCAGGATTATCAGAAAAAAATGTGAGCATTTGCGCATCAGAGTTTTTAGAAATCGAGAACATATGCTCCAATTCCTTGCTTAACTTATTACCCCAATTGCATTTTTTCTGTACATTAATCACATATAGCTTTGTATCAGTCATGTCTGCAATTTTTCTGCCTTCTCTAATCAGTCACCCGCATTCAAATTTGGCTGTTATGCAAACAAGTGTGATATTTTCGTTTTTTATTGTTGTGTCTGGCATTTTTATACCTCTTATATCTTGTTCTTAACGTTATTATCATATTTCTTCAATATGGCACCAATATGAAATGAATTTGAACAATTGTGAACAATAAAAACGAGGCTGTTGCATTAAGTATATGTCATCCTGAGCGGTAGCGAAGGATCTCATTTTCTGAAATTCTGAGATTCTTCGGGCTAGAGCCCACAGAATGACACGATACTACACTAATGCAACAGTCTCGTTATCTTTGTTTTCTTATGTTAATATTATAAATCACATATTTGAACAGTAAACTCAAATGAACTTCCTGCCCCATACTCACTTTTAACTTTTATTTTTTCATCCATTAAATTTAATATTTCTTTTGCTATGGATAATCCCAGCCCTGACCCCTTTTTTGATCTGGACTTATCACTCTTATAAAACCTGTCAAAAACAAACGGCAAGTCTTCTTTTTTAATGCCTGTTCCTGTATCCTTTACCGTAACCAGCACATCTTTTGTCCTGGACTCAGTAATAATTTCAATTTGACCGCCCTTTTGAGTAAATTTATAAGCATTGTCTAACAATATCACAAGAATTTGCTCAATCCTGTCGTAGTTTGTGTAAACCTTGGGCAATGGAACCGGATTATAAACAAGATTGATTTCCTCGTCAAACAGTCTATACCTCTCATAAACCATTTCTATTATAGAATCCAGGTCAACTGTTGTTTTTTCAATAACAGCTTCATTCATTTGAAGTCTTGAAAGCTCCATTATATCATCAACAAGTCTTGAAAGCCTCAGACTTTCCTGATAAATAATTTTATAGTATCTTTTTATGTCATTTTCATCGGTTACAAAAGAATCCATCAACGGCTCAATTAAACCTCTTATTGATGTAAGTGGTGATCTAAGCTCATGAGAAACATTCGCCACATAATCTCTTCGCATTTTTTCTAATTTTTCTAATTCAGTAATATCCCGGAATAAAACTACAGCACCAACAACATTATCTTTTTCATCTTGTATGGAGGCAATTACTATTCGCATAATAACATTATCATTTTCATAATTCTTTACTATGGAATATCTACCTTCTATTGCCTGAGTCAGTTCATATAATTCATCATTTATAACATGAATGTCGTCTACATTCTTACCCTTTACTTCATCTTCCGTCAGTTCAAACATTGCTAAAAACACTTTATTAAAATGTGTTATTTTCTTGTTTTCATCTACAGCAATCATGCCTTCATCAAGACTGTTCAATACTTGATGAAGCCTATTTTTTTCAATGAAAAGCTGCGAAACGTTCTTGTAAAGATCAATGGACATTTTATTTAATGTCCTTCCTAAAAGACCAATTTCACCTTTTAATGTTTCGTCTGCCCTAGCGGAAAAATCTCCCTGGCTCATGGAAATTGCAGCTTCTACAACATTTTTAACCGGTTTTGTAATTCTTTTTAACACCACGTAGGAAAGTACAATTACAAAAGGAATTACAACAATCATTGCAATTAAAAGCGATTGAAAAAATCTTTTTCTTTCCGGCAGAAAATCAGCCATGTCTACCAAGACAAAGACGGCGCCAATGCTTTTATTTTCCTTCACAATCGGCACACCTACCAAAGCAGCCGGATTGAGCTTTGACTGGTATATTTTTTCATATGTTTCATGTCCATTAAGCACTTCATCCAGAGATTTTTTCATCATAGTATTAAATGTTGAATCATTAAGTCCTTCAGCAGTAAAAACAACTGTTCCATCTGCATTTAAAACTGAATATCCTCTGATATACTCTTTTAATGAATTCATCAATATTTTTTCATATGTATCCTTACTGATGTTCCCATCCTGATATTGTATGGTGCACTCAGCAACTACAGAAAGGGCCGGCACAAATTCCTTGACCCTGTTATCTGCCTTAATGCCTTCCCATAACAACACACCCAGAAAAGCAACTAAAACAGAAGAAATTAATATGGCAATAGATATTAAAATTGTTATCCTTCGAATTAATAAATTTTTCATATCAATCTACCTCAAATTTGTAACCCACACCGTATACGGTTTGCAATCCCCAGTTCATTCCTTCCTGAGGCAGCTTGGCCCTTATTCGTTTAATGTGAGTATCAACCGTTCGAGTGTCTCCGTAATAATCACACCCCCATACCCGATCAAGAATCTGTTCTCTGGAAAAGACTTGTCCCGGATTTGAGGCCAGCAGATATAAAGTTTCTACCTCTTTGGGCGTTGAAATAATAACCTGATCATCGTATTTAACCTGATATTTTTTAAGACTTATTTCAAGATGATCAAAGAATAATGTTGATGGTTTGCCATCTGCCACATTTTCAATAATGCGTCTTCTTATTGCTTTGATTCGGGCAACAACTTCCCTGGGGCTAAATGGCTTTACAATATAATCATCAGCACCGAGTTCAAGTCCCAGTATACGGTCAATTTCTTCACCCTTGGCAGTCAGCATGATAATTGGCACCGAGCTTGTTTTCCTGACTTCCTTGCACACTTCTAATCCATTTAATTTTGGCATCATAATATCTAATATTATTAATGACGGCATAAAGCATTTAATTTGTTTAAGCGCTTCTTCCCCGTCATAAGCTGACAAGCAGTTAAAATTTTCATTTTTTAGGTAGATTTTTAATGATTCATGAACTACCGGATCATCATCACATATTAAAATATTTATTCCTTGCATTTTAGCTCTTCCTTTTTTTACTTTATGGCATTAATTTTCTTCATCAAGCTAATCATAACTTTTATGCCACAATAATAACATAATATATTTAACACCATAATCTGTCAACTTTATACACAAAAAACATATAAATCCAAGAAAAGCAGGTTGCTTCCTTGGATTTATTACATTACTATTGTATTAAATCTTTTAACTAACTACCTATTGTCATTTTCTTTTATAGTACAATAAGTAAACTTCAGATAATATAAAAATAATCATGCATGCAATAACAGTATAAATCACAGCAGGATATTGACCATTAAAGCCGCTCTCTGATGTGTGTTTTATGTAAATGCCTGCATATGCCCACAACATTACAAGACCGTATGCAATGTCCTTGTTTATAATCATGGTTAACGTTCCAATCAGCATACCTGCGATAATAATTATTACTGCCCATGTGGGTTCAGAGATTCCAAATCCGTCCCATCCGATACTGACTAAAAGTGTTGTTGCATTGGCAATAGTTGCTACGGTAATCCAGCCAAAATAAACACTGAATGGAACATTTATAAACAACTTTTCCTTTGATGTTAACTTTTCATTTTTTATTAAATAATTAATGAATATGAGGCAGTCAAGGATTACTAACATCAACACCATGGATAAAGGAATTTTGTTATAATGCCATGAGAAAATCCAGGCAGCATTGGCAACAGATGATATTGAAAAAACTATTCCCACCTTGTTCAGAAGATTTGCCTTGATAGTATCTGTATAATCCTGAAAAAATCCCAGCAGGTAAAGCGTAAAGGCAGCCAATAACAAATAAATTAATCCCCATATAGCAAACGTTATTCCTGCAGGTGCAAACAAATTGGGATATGAATTGGAAACTTCACCGGTTGTTTGTCCATTAATGGGAATAGCATTGGCCAAAATATTAACAACAATCATTAATAAATACGTTGCAGAAGCTAAGAGTTTTACAGAACATTTCACTTTATTTGCAAACATTTCAATTCCTCCTATTGGCATATTGAATATGAAATACTATCATTACTTTATATTAAAAAACTGCGATAATATTCTCTGACTTATAAAATAAGTAAACTATTATATAATATGCTGCCGAACTTATCGTATGTTTCAACATACTTACTAAAATCTTTAGCTATTATTGAGGGTCTATTTTAAGCAACAATTTCAGCTAATCAATAGAATATATGTCTGAAAATTCAATGTTTATCGTTTCAATTTTATTGTCATTGTATTGAGTTTGCTCTTTTACTTTTTTCTTTTCTATTGTCCTTACAGGAAGCTCAATTTTAAATACACTCCCTTTACCAATTTCACTGTCAACACTTATATTTCCTCCATGTAAATCAACTATTGATTTTGTTAGTGATAGCCCAATACCGCTCCCTTCTGCATTACGAGATAAAGTTTTATCTATTTGATAAAATTTTTCGAATAATAAATCCAAATGTTCCTTTTCAATTCCTACTCCTGTATCCTTTACAGATATTTCAACCGTATCTCCTTTATCTAATACATTTATGTATATTGCACCAGCTGGATTAGTAAATTTTATTGCATTTGAAATAAGGTTCAGCATAAATCTTTCTATTCTAATTGGATCACAAGCAATAATCTTCTCTTCTACATTTGAAAAAAATACAATTCTTAGTTCTCTCGACTTTACATAATCTGAAACAGACTTTTCAATATTTTCAATAATTTCCACAATATTTTCATTGCTTAGATTAAGTTTAAAGTAACCAGCTTGGCTTTTAGATAAATCCACAATATTATTAATAAGTTTTGTAAGTCTGTAACAATTTTGTTTAATACTGTTGCTGTAAATATAAAATTTGGCCTTATTTTCTTCATATAAATTATTTTTTAAATACATAAGCAGCAATTGGTTAGCAGAAAAAATAACATTAAGCGGTGTCTTAAGTTCATGTGCTACATTTGAATATATTTCTTCCTGCATTTTCAATGTGCATTCTAATACTTCCTTTGATTTTTCTTCTTCAGTGACATCGATCCAAAAAACTATAATTTCTACAATCTCATTATTAAATCCATATAATGGCTGGTATATAATTTTAGAAAATATATCTTCTCCTTCAATATTAAAATTTCGAATTTCAAAAAAGCTATTGTTTTTTGGAGAAGTATGTAACAATTCTTTCATATGAGGTTCTTCAAGAAAAACCTCATATAAATTCTTACCTTTAATAGATGACTGCAAAACAATATTTGGACTAATTTGTTTTAATTGTTCATAAGCTTTATTATTAATATCAACGAAATTAAATTCCGGATACGTAAGCCTTACAAAGCCTAAATCAAGATTATCTATTATTTTGCTTAACGAGTCATACTGAGCTTTTATATATAAGTTTTCTTCGTATTTTACTTCGTCAGTTATATCCCGCATTATTAAAACACCTGCTATAAAATTACCATTATCATCGTATATGGGAGTACCGCTTATTGATGTATATTGAGTATATTCGCTGTTTTTTCTAATAACTCTAACGTTAGAAAACGTTTCTCCATTGATTACTCTTTTTAATGGTACGTCTTCTACTGATAATAAATTATCCTTCATATCATAAATTTTAACTTCCTCATAAGCTTCATTAAAGTTTTTTGCTGCTTTAATATTAAACATAGCTTTATCTCTTGCCATTTTGTTCATTTTAATATATTCGCCATTTTTATTAAACAATATTAATTGATCAGAAATATTTTCTATAATGACTTCTAATTCTTGCTTTTGCTTTTCAATTATATTCCTGCTTACAATTTTGTCAGTCACGTCAGTGGCAGTTTGCACTAAGTACTTTGTTTCGCCTTTAATAATTATTGGTACAAAAGATAGGTTCCAATAAGTGTCTCCTTCTCCTGGGATTTCCCATTTAACTTCCTTTAAATGAAAAGGCTTACCACTTTTAATAATATTTAAAAAAAAGATTTCAAAATGTTCTTCCTTATGAGTAAATACTTCTTGCCATTTATTACCTATGCAATTTTCAATCTTCTCGTGTGGTATTTTACTAAAAATGAAAAACTTTTCATTTGCTTTCAATAAAATGTTATAACATATGCTGTAAATTGCAACACCAACATCATTATCTTCTAAAATACTTGCTGCATATGGAATTGTATCTTCAATTCTTGAATTTCTTTTTTCTTTTATAAAATAAATTTGTTGATTTTCAGATTGAATTCGTTTGCAGGAAATAGTTACCTCTCTTGGCTCATGTTCTTTAGTAAAAATATAACAGCTGCAATCACTTTCAATATCTTTAAGATTCACCTGAGTATCAATTTTCAATATATTACTTATTTCTGAAATAGATTTTCCCAACAGTTCTGTTCTTAAGTAACCAGTTAACTTTTCAAATTCATCACTTATTTCAAAAGCATAATTGTTTTTAATACTAACAAATGGTTTTGCAACACTTTTCATTAAAGTATTTTCCATGATATGCAATAATTCCCCCAATATTAATAATTGTTGTAAATGAATATTCCAATCAATAAGTATTCCTTACTTAAACACAGCCTTAACAAATTCCACGAATAGTTTTAAATTATCATCATCAGAATTGAAAATAAATTCCGGATGCCATTGAACAGCCAGCACAAACCTTTTATCCGGCATAAATACGGATTCTATCATACCGTCCTCTGCTTTGGCAGCACATTTCAATTGTTTAGACAACTGCTTAATGCCTTGGTGATGATAGCTGTTAACATCAATTGTTTCTTTCCCAATTATACCATAAAGAATTGTATCTTTTTCAATTTTCACAGAATGAACAAGCTTGTCATACGGCGGTTTTTGCTGGTGCTCAATATTAGATTTTGGTTCTCTTTGAATAATTATATCCTGATAAAGATTTCCACCCAACAAAACATTAAATAATTGCAAGCCGCGGCAAATTCCAAGGGCAGGCTTGTCTAATTCAAGCACATGCTTAAAGAGAACTTCTTCCATCACATCCCTTTCGCGGCATGGCTTCCCGCAATATTCTTCAACAACTTCCCCATACAAGACTGGATCAACATCATGACCGCCCGTAAACAGAAATCCATCAAATATCTCTGCAATTGAAGCAATCATATCTTCATCTGATGTGAGAGGAAGCATGACAGGAATTCCTCCTGCTCTTTCAATCCCTTTCATATATCCAGGCAATATCCAATAGCTTTCTTTTTTTTCATCGTATAACGGTACAATACCTATCATAGGTTTTTTCATTTTCATTCCTCCAATGCATTACATATGAAATTAATCTCACTATCAACAAAATCATCTGCACCCAATAAAATTTCACCACTTCTATACATACTCTTTACTTTATCGAAAGCTTCCTGTTCATTATCCGACTCCACCAATATCTTTCTTTGCAGAGTTTCAGTTATTTCGAATTCAAATATTTTCAATCACAATCCTCCTAATAAATTCTTTTAACAGGAATCACACCTCTCACTCCGCCTCTTGGGTTTTCAATGTCACCCTTGTATCTGGGAATGAGATGAATATGCAGATGCATGACTGTTTGTCCCGCTGCCTCCCCGCAGTTGATTCCTATGTTGTATCCATCTGGATTAAATTCTTTATCCACAATTTTTTTACATTCATCGACTAGTTTCCACAGCTCATCTATGGCGCTATTATTTTCTGATATATCAAAGAAAATTCCATCATTAAATGAACTCATATGTTGCGTCAGATTGATTCGCTTTTGAACTCAATACTCAATTTTTCCAACATCCATACCTCTATTGCTCCTATTTACAAACTCTGGCTACATGTACTTATCTGAATGTTTTCAGAGTTCTGCAATCCCTAAACTCTTTAAATACCGGTAAGTCTTATCATAATATTCGGGTATGCGCGTCAAATCATAATCTACGCCTTCAGGAAGGTAAATTATAAAGCCCTGCCTTGCCCTCGTTAACAAGACTCTGTACGCGTTAACGAGATAGGTGATGTTATTAGCACTTCGTATCGGAGACCAGTTAGGAGGGTTCATACGGGTACTCATCTTATAATATTGCCATTGACCATTTTCAATACGTAAATCGGCATCCCATGCAACAATAGCATAATCCAGCTCAAGGCCTTGCGTTTCAAATTCGCTGGCTACAGCCTCAAGGAAATAGCTTGAACGTATATCGTCTTTTTCATTTAAAAACCATTTTTCCGGTGAAATACTATTTCGATCCCGAGCATAAACGACACCACGTGGTTTTAATCTTGCAGCATTACTGCTAGCAAATAAACCATACCGTTCATTGCCACGTGATTTTTCTTTCACCCAGTTTTTTGCTGTTTCCAGATCCCTTGTAATAAAGATTGGATACTTATCTATGAATTTTTGGAGCACAGCTTTCGCACCATCCAGATCATTGTCAAGCAATTTCTTTACAAAATCAGATACTTTCTCGCTGCGGAATGAGCGCATTGATGTTGATAGGTGAAGATTACCATCTACATGAACATTTAGTCCAGCAGTAAGTTCTTCCCAGGTACGATCGCGAAGATATTCTTTATCATCAATCTGACTTGTAACGTAAACATTCCAGTCAGTAAAACTGCTTCTTAGAGAATCAAACCACTCGGGCATTCCTGCTTCACCACGATTAATTTCCTGACCGCCACCAACAAGGCAAACTATAACTGCCCAGTCAGTATGCCGATTCATAGTACTTATAAGAAACCCAGGTTCGCTGAAATTAAGATCCCGGACAAATTTTTCACTCGGTCTAATTTTGTCGTTTTTTAACATAAATGACGCCATCTCATCATGCGTCCATGCGCGCTGTGATTCATCAAAAACTGCTATCTTTTCTCTTGGTATAATATCATTACCAAAATGATAATTTCTGTAGTGGTAAATCATCTGAATGAAGCTTATAACTTCACGTCTGGCTGTATCTTTACTGATTTTATTGCCATTTTTGGCTTCCTGAACAACTTTGTCACGGACTAATGCCTCCTGTAATACAGTAACCAGCGGATGGTTACCGGATAGGAACACAGCATGTTCATCATCTGAACTGTTATGCAAGTCGCTTGCAAGATTAAGCCCGACGAGTGTTTTGCCAGCTCCGGGGACACCTGTTACAAAAATAATTGATTTCTTCTGCGTCGTCTTACTATCAGATATAATTTGTTTTATTGTTGACGTTGTTAAAGTCAGGTTTTGTGCTCCTGCATCGGTACGCATTATATCTTTTACATTATGGTTTCCATATAGGGCCTGTGCAGCTTCTATTATTGTGGGTGTTGGCATATACTCTGAATTTTCCCACGAAACATAATCTATTTCCGTCGCTTCAAATTGTTCAGAAACAGCATCTATTGCTTTCCATATATTATTACCATTCACACCAAAGGGATGAACGATATTATCTTCGTACAAGTATATATTGTATTCTGACTGTAATGCCTCAGTGGACACAGCAATTGGGACAATAATTCTGCTATGGCTTTCACTATGAAAGTTTTTAAGATCAAGCGCATAATCCAGTACCTGATTATAGGCAGCTTTGGTGAATTCTTCGCTGCCTGTTTTGAACTCCAGTAGGAAGACAATGCCCTTATGTAAGAATACAACGTCTACGCGCTTTCCCATCCTTGGTATTGTATATTCAAACAGGATCCGCCCTTCATCAAAACCCATAAGTTCATTTTTAAGAATAGTAATCTCCATTATCCATGCATCGCGCTGCAGGTCATTTAAGTCGTAGACATTATTCATTACCATTTTAGCTAGAATGTGATCTATTGAATCATTTTCAAAGTCTGATAGATTCGCCGAATAATATGATCTCATTATTTCACCTGCTTCCTTATATCGTCAGTTAATTTCTTCGTTGTGCTTTCAAATCGGTCTTTCCGCAATTCGCATTCCCATATTACAAGGACATTCCACCCACAATCTGTGAGTTTAGAGTATATCTTTTTATCGCGGAAAACATTGCCCTTAATTTTATCCTGCCAGAACTCTACATTACTTTTGAGCCAAACAAAATATTTACAACCGTCATGTTTATGCCAGAAGCAACCGTTAACGAATATGACGGTTTTATACTTTGGCAAAACAATGTCCGGCTTGCCAGGTAAACGATTATCATTCTTTCTGTATCTGAATACCTGTGAAAACAGATACTTGCGAATTTTTTCTTCAGGTTTTGTATTTTTGCTATGTATCATTGACATGTTATAACTACGTATTTTCGTTGAATGTACATCTGCCACAACGTTACCCCATCATTTAATTATTCATTGAAATAGCTCTTCAGCCTTTGCCTGAATATTTTACCAACAGCAGTATTTTCACTGCGGCCAATAGAAAGCCAGATTTTCGGTGATATCGAGAATTCCTGTGTCTTATTACTAAAAAGAAGAATTCACATTCTGCCAGATCTTTTATATTATTTGCAATTATAGCCATAAATTTACATTATTGTTCCAATAGTACCTACACCGAAATATACAGCTGTTCTTTGCTTTATCGGTTTCCCTGGTAAATGTGTCACCTTCATGGAGTTGATTACAGTATCTTCATGATAATGGTACATATTAAACAACTCATTCGAATATATCAACTCGCTGTTTATTTTCTGAGAAGCATAAAAGACATAGTTTTCAATCTTCTATATCGCTGCAGAATCCAATATTGCTATTATCAAGTGTTCCAACAACCAAACCACGATCAAGCAATCTATTACCGCATTCACAGCATGTTTCCGGAAGAAGCGCGCAATTGTGACATGCTGCAAGATTACATGATTCAGGCCCCTGGCCTGCGGACTGTATACAAATCGGATCAGATGAACACCACTTTGCATTTCTTATGGCTGCCAGAATTGTATCTTCAAGTCTACCTTTTTCGCCCTGTCTGACCAGCCCACCAAGCGAACCCTCAGAATCACCGGAAGCTGTGTATATTAAAACACCACTCATTTTGCTGTTATCAGTGCATTTTTCACAGTAAATACGTTCCTTTATTGACGAACTACCATAACCACATTCATAGCTCAGCTGATTAATTATCAGATGCGCAAATGTATGTAAAAGAACATATTCTGCACGAAGATTTCCAGGTTCTAATTTTCCGAAGAATGAGTTCTGATATGAACTGTTCAATTTGCTGATTCTTGAAACAACATCCGGATTACGGGTCCACTCGGATAGCACTTCGGAATTAAACTCAAAGAAAATTCCTTCACCATAAACTTCAATGGCAGGAAGCCAGTCGCCACTTCCTATTCGTAGCATATCCTTTTTCTGTCTCAGATCATTTGTAGCATTCGGCTCCAGACGTGAAAAACCGACAAACGCACGTGTTTCTCTAAGTTTTTTCACGAGTGAGATACTTTTAAAGTATGGCTGTATACTCGGATGATAATTATCAATCTGGTAATTAACTGAGTGAAAATCCAGTGCATCGCTTCCGCTGGATTTTATAAGCATTTTATATTCTGCTATACGGTAATCATCCTCAGTCATTGCCTCAGTAACTTCTGGGAGACCTTCCATATTGCTGATTTTATTTACAACAGCGTTATAGAGCTCATCAGCATTTACGTTGAAGGTTTCAGCAAAAATAGACACCATCGCACGGTCAACTTCCCCGTTAACACGATGATTTGCAATAGTCTTAAAACAGCCATTGACTGCAGCAACTATTCTTCTGGAAGTCGTTTCATCATCCGCAGGAATGTAGATGGAGCTTTTCGTGTCTGCAAACCAGACATTACTCGCGCCACGCTGTAAAACTTTAATTTTTTCAGTATCGCATGTGCATGGGTTATCTTTGTCCTCTGATATTCCCAGCCACGGTTTAGTTCCTCTACAGGTATAGCCTATTCTTTTTAATGCACCAGGACGAACGGCACTGGCAATGGACCTGCTGGCACCACAGGAACATTCGTAACGAACACCAGTAAGTGCTGCTGACGTACCACCAGTACTTCTGCGTATTCTGCATGTCTCAGGATCATAGTTGTGACCGGAATCATAATGTACCCATTCAGCAATCGGAAAATCATCAATATGGCCATCTGGACATACAACAACAAATCTCTCAGGAATTAGCTTGTGCTTATATTTCTTGTTTGGGTCACATTTTCTTCCGTTTTCCCATTGATATGCATCGCATACAGACTGTTTTGTAAAGTAGCCTACTTTCTGCATTCCTCCGCAAAACGGACAGTAATGCCATCTTGGAAATCTGACAGCAGGAATGGTCATATTGCAATTCTGCGGATCAGCGCTCCTGTCACGAAAATCTGGCGGCCAACGCAATTCCTTTACACCGAGTCTCTTTTGAAGGCGTTCATCTTTAATAATAAACGGTTCAGTCGAACTGTAGCGCCACATATCAAGGCCGGCAATCATAAGTGACTCATCATTTGGAAACGGAACAATGGAGCCAACGCCCCACGGACTGATTAAAGCACTTCTGCGCATAGGTTTTTGTGAAAATGTCATTTATTCATCCTCCTCATGGTATCCGCTTTCGATCACTCGTGCCTCACATGAAGCATCAACACTTCTCATGGATGTCAAAGTCGGAAAGCCCCGTTCCTGACCCCAAGCTTCATTTCTCATCGTCCCTGCTGGAAACATAAGCGGTAATTCTTCTCCAGATGTGAAATCCTGATATTTCTGCGGCTCTTCAAGTTTCCATTTTTCGAGAATTGCATCAATGTGCGCCATCGTCTTGTCAAGTTCTTCAGGATCAATGTCACTAATACGCTCAGAAATAACCTTTTTGATTTTACGCAAAGTTGCAGCATCCGGAACAGATGGTGGATTATTATTCAGCGCTTTGTCACCCTCGAGCCGCATAATACCGATAATCAGCGCATGCAAAGCTCTTTCACGTAACGGAGCAGAAAAAGGTGTTACACTAGTTGGTTCAACATTGCAATATACACGTGAATGGTACGGTATAAAATGTTCGTAGTAGGACTTATCACGCGGTTTGCCTGGGTTATAGATAGTAAATACAAGTCCGGGAGCATCACTGCTTCTTCCGACGCGGCTCGTTGCCTGAATATACTCAGATGTTGTTTTAGGCTGACCGGATACCGTCATAAGGCCAAGTCTTGGAACATCGACGCCAACAGAAATCATATTTGTTGCAAGGCAAATGTCGACAGGCCTCTTTTCATTATCCGCTGTCGGATATTTAATATTCAAGTTCTGAAGGGAAACTGGTATTTTATCACTTCTTATACGGCTTGTAAGCTCTTCATCACGCCAGATATAACGACGCTTTTCTTTATAACCTTCTACACGATCCTCATAACGGCGCTTGTAAATAACATGCAGATATTCATCTATATCTGCCCGTATCCAGGTTTCAGTTTGTCCCAGTTCTCTGATACTGTTAAAGTAACCAACATTTGTCCAGTAAGCATCCCTCTCAAATTCATTATCAACCGTTATGGCTTTTCCTGCATACAATAAAGCTGCATACAATCTTATAGTTGTCGTTGCAATAGAAGATGATCCTGACGCAAGAATACCTACATACTTACGTCCATTAGAGGCTTTGTTCTCAACCGCAAAAAATGAATCGCCTGCATCAAGACCAGACGGCGGGAACTGTCTTACTTTATCCTTTCCGCATCCATAAAGCGCATGACATTGTTCAGCGGCACGACTGATAGTTGCAGTAGATGCTATTACTTTAGGCTGAATTCTGTTTGCTCCATCATTATAAGAACAAAGTTCATGGATCATGGTTTCATAATGGCCAACCATAGAACCAAGCGGACCAGAAATAAGGTGCAACTCATCCTGAATTATTAAGTCCGGTGCGGTAACTCGCTGGCCATCATGAATTCCAAAAATTGTCTGGGCCTCTGGTCTGTATGGCAGCATTGCAAATTTATCTACTGTACCAAGGAGCAAGGTGGGAGTTTTGCTGTAAATATCATCGTCAACCACATAGAGAGGTAGTTCAAATCCATCCCTGGAGAAAGTGCAATTATGCGCATTATTTCTGCACTGGAAAATAAGATATTCCTTCCTTCCTCTCTTTACACAGCGGTATCCCGGCGTTTCTCTTGTACGTCCTTTATTTACGACACCCATCTGTGCACCGCACCACGGGCATTTTAACACGACAAATGGATTCACATCGCTTGTACCGTTATATAATTTTTTATAATCTTTAAGTGCATCATGCATGCTATTTGGAGATGTTTCTCCTCCTACCCAAAGACCTATAGAAATTCTTTCGGTTCCAAATACGGTTTCATTCTCTTTTCTTATTGTCTCACATGCGCATATCATTGAAGATGCGCGTTCATACTGCTGGGATGTCAACAGGCGAAGTGTATATCTCATCAGTATGGTAGTTCCAGAATTATCCTTGTTAATGAGTCTTCTGATGAAAATAGTATACGCAGACAAACCAAGATAGGCTTCAGTTTTTCCCCCGCCTGTCGGGAACCATATAAGATCTACAATAGACCGCTCGCTACATGTATTTTGAAGCATTGAACGGAGGTTAATCAGAACAAAAGCCAGCTGGAAAGGACGCCACTTTCCGTATCTGTCTTTATTGCCAAACCAGGTGTCTTTATTTTTAATATCAGGCAATACCTCGACTGCATTTTGAAGAACAAGTTGATCATTTTCAGCCACAGTCCAGCTTTGAAGCGGGAGATTATAATGCAGCTGCTGAAGCAGCATCGCCCTGTTCATCATCTGGAATGCTTGTAATACTTTTTCGTTACTGTTGAGCAATTCAACGCCATCCCTCATACGTTTCAGGCATTCCTGGCAATTAGCTATATGACGAGCAGCAGTACCATGATCTGATACAGTCACAGCCATCTGCGATAGTTTATTGACCCAGGCGTCATAGTTATCGCACAATAGTGTGAGCTCCGAAATGATGTCTTCTTTTTACCATAGTCAGACATCCGATACATTTCGAGCACGACGCCATCTATACTATTAGGAACAATCGGTTTTATCTCGTATACAGGAAAGATAGAAGTGCTGATTTGTGTAACCGGATGCTGCATCTCATCCCATGCTGCAGCACATCCGTGACCAATGGCATAGGTTTTAACATCCCTGTACAACATCTGATTTGAAAGATAATCATTGTCGTTAATATTGAGTTTTTCGTTATCGGGCATAGGAGCAAAACCGGCATTTGATTTCAGTGTAAACTCCACCTGAAAATAACAATCTTCATCACGCAAATGACCAGAATTGTTTACTATTGAATTTTCAAGAGTAAATGTATAAACAGTGTAGTTATCGCGCTCATATCTATATGTGACATGAAATCTAAGATTAGTTTCATGTTCATCATTTGTAACTTTAAGTACAGGAACTGAATGATTTATATCTGGTAAAGGCAGCGAATCATCTCCATTGTTCCAGTTTATTTTCTTCCTTGGATATATTACCCTTTCTACTCCGGTTTCTTCATTCCGCTCTTTTACTGTTATATATGCACCTGCTGATACTGAAACAGAAACAGCATCATCATTCCTGACTGCAACAGTAAGACTTATTGCTGATTGCTGATAAGCGTTTGAAAGATTCATTAGTTCCTCAGCGTCCTGCAGATATTCACCGACTCCACCGAAATGCTCATCGTGTGCAGCATCTTCTTCGGAGGATTCCTGTTCAACTCTTTCTGGTTCATATTCCTCTATTATGTGCTCACTTTTTACGTTTTGAGGGAAAAGTATTCCAGCAGCATATCTGATTCGCGGCGGATCGGAAGACAATATCTCTTCACCATTCTCCTGTATTAAGCCTGGCAGATTTATCGGATCCGGCCCGAAAAATTCCCGTTTTACAATTTCGATTATTTGTTCACGCCTTGTATCCATTTTCGAGCCTCCTAAGCTGAAGTTTTATATATTCGTTTCTGGCTTCATCCGACTCGAGGATGTATAGACCTGATCGTGCTCTGCTCAGGGCAATATACATCAGCTTCTTATCAGCAATGGATTTTATATCCGTAAGAATAACTACAGAATTCTCCAATCCCTTAAAAGCCTGAATCGTACAGAACGACAGTTTGTTATTACTGTAAGTCTTATAGTCTTTTATCTCATATTTATCCACAGCCGAAACAACAGAGTTTTCACGTTTTACTGGGGACAGAATACTGATCTTCTTTGGCGAAATATGATTATCTAGCAAGGAAGCAATAATACCGGTCAATTTTTCTTTCTGCTCATCATCATCAGAATACGTCATATACTCAACAGGCATTCCGTCTACTTTTGACCAAACTTCTGATGGAGCTTCAAAACCTGTGACAGTTGTAATTTCTTCACAAATTGCTTTTGTGTTACGGCAATTTACGGTAAGCTTAAATCTTATAAACGATGTTCTGTCTTCAAGCATATTTTTCAGATCCTCACCCGTTTTAGAGGAACTGTAAATTGCCTGTTGGGAAAAATCACCCAGCATTGTACATCTACCACGTGAAAGTCCGCCCTGGAGGCAAGCATCAAAAACATCCAGATATTTCTCTGTGACAAGATCCTGTGCTTCATCAACTATGATCTTATCAAACTTTTCACGTAGTTCTATAAGAGCCTGTCTCGCGTAAAGTGGAATGTCATCTGTATAAAATGACTCCTGCCCATACTCTTCTTCAGGAAAGTTCAACCGCATGCCTTTTCTTTTTATCATCCTTATCATAAATCTGTGGAAAGTACCGGCATACTTCGGCTTTAAATTTGATGGTGCATCTTCAAAGTATTTTTCAAACCAGTCTCCAAGATTTTTGTTGTAGCAAAACAATGCGACTTTTTGTCCGGAGGCTGCAGCTTTCTTAGCTTCTTCAACCGCAATCAATGTTTTGCCAGTTCCTGCGCCACCTTGAATAAGGCACCTTTTATTATCATCCAGCTGATCGATACAACGATATTGTTCATTTGTTAACCGGATGAGTTCTTCCTCTGAATACCTTATCTGGACGCTCATTGCAACAGCCTTATCAAAATCTCCACGCAGCAATGCTGCAATATATCTGATATCGTCTTCCGAAGGCAGACGCTCAACCGGAACCTTATAACCATACAATTCTTCCCAGCGTTGACTTGAACCTATGAACAATCTGTTTATATATTCTCCGACGCTTTTTCCGTCATTACAGTCAAACACCTGCCATTGAGACTCATCACAGCCAACAGTACCATATTCAACATCCGGAAACATAACACCAATACCAAAAAACACGGTTTCCAGATAACGATGATTGCCGTCAAGCTTCGACTTTATATCTCCAATTATGCTGAAGATACCATCCCACGCCTGATCAAACGGTCCACGCTCTTTGGTAGACACATTTCCGTACTTATTCGTAAAAGACCAGATGCCGTCGTTTCTGCGTACTCGTCCTCCTTTTACCTCAAGAGCAAAAAGTCCTTTATAAGGCACAAGCACGAAAAAGTCAGTTTCTCCGTGGAGAACTTTATTATGATTTGATATTCCAAGCGAATGCAAGACAATCCAGTCTTCAGTTGTCGGGTCATCTCTGAACCATTCAAAAATACGCTTTTCAGCTACACTTTTTATTTCAGGGGAGATTACTGAGGGTATCATCTTTGCCATAATTATTCTCCTTTATTCGGTCAGCAACCTATTTGTATTTCCGGTTTCAATTGGAACCATCTGCCCAATATCTATCACTTTCAGTATTTTCACATTTCCTATATCTTCAAGTTGAAGTGTTATTGGATCCCAGATATTAAAGGGATCCAGTTCATCCATTTCCAGAAGCTTTTCGGCAATTTTATTTTTAAGCCTTTCTGAAAGAAGCCTTCCGGCTTTGGTATGTGCGACTCTTACCTCTCGGCCAGCAGCATAAATCAGCTCGATTTTTTCAAGCAATACCTCATCGTTTGTCGCTGCAGCAATATTCAACAGATCTTCCTGATCCTGTGGGATGATCAGCTCGTCATTTGTGAGCCAGTTTTTCACAGTCATAAAGTCCTTCTTGCAGCCGACATCTTTCAACTTATGATATATTTCATCATTTGTTGAAAAAAGCGATTCAACTTCTAGGGATTCTTTCCACTTGTGTGAAATATCTTTCAGACTGGATTTGCCTTCTTTGCTCAAAATATTGTCTGCAAGGTCCCTGATAATATCTCGTTGCGCTTCTCTGATGACAACAAAATCACCTACAGAAAGAGCTTCAGCAAACTTTGAACGTATCTTATTACATGTTTGCTGAATAATGTCAGTTACAGTGACTACCTTATGCCCGCTGCGGTAGAAAGCCAGCAGCCCGCCAACAAAACTCACAGGGTATGCATCTGTAATCTCTGACGCACCACTTCCGGAAGAACTATACCGGTGATATTTATTTGTCAGAATCAGTTGTTCAATATCCGCAAGTTCGTCAGTTGTATTATCTGCAACCTTTTGTATATCATCATGATGTTCAAATGCAGCAGCGCTTATCTCCCGCTTACTGTGGCTGAAAGATTTTTTGACTATGTTAGCATTGTTTGAACTATCAAGTTTTTTGCGCCAAGTCCTTATGTGTGATTTCTTCCAGCGTTCCTCATACTGATAAGTCAGTACAATATATTCATTTGAATCAAAATGGTAGATAACATTCCGCATAATTCTGTTACTAAGCCACCCGACAACTATCGTTGCATCGAAGCTTTGATCTGATATGCCTTGGTATTCTTGGGGATACATAACAGCTATCTTAGTACTGCACTTATTACTTTCACCCCAGTCTGTCCAATACTTTCTATACGCAGATTTATCCTGTCTGTCTGATATAACAATACAAACAGAATCATAATTCTGAGTCTTAAGAAGTTCTATCATAGCCAGATATTTTTTGTTTTTATAATCACTGCTCAAAGCTATCTGCAGATTGATAATTACTAGGGTAATATCGTCGTAGAGATCCTTTGATATATATTTCCTTTCCTTTTCAAGTTTTTCACTGCAATCCGTCAGAATTTCAGAAAAACGTATATCGTCAGCATCTTCTGTAGGGACAACATTTCTTAGTACTATAAAGACGAGAGAAAAGAGCTTTTCAAATGTTGAAATCAAAGAAGATGACTGTTCTTCTATTTCAGCCTTGTGTTTATACATCAGCTGCATCGCTTCGCTTGCTTCAGGTCCATCCACGCTAAGATATTTGATTTTCTGACATGCACAGTTTTTTACTCTGGTATTGGCATGATCCTGATTATTTTCGAAATAAAGGCTGTCTGTTATGCTGTCCCTGTCCCAACGCCACTCGTTATATCCGCGGTCAATAAGAGGCTCATTATCAAATGAGTTCGCAGTATCAGTAATGCATACAATTGGAAAGTCATATTGCACCAGAACGTCAAATGCATCAAGCTGTTTTTCGATAGCGTTTGGCTGTGAAGTATCAATTATAACAGACTGTATCTTAACACCCATCACAACTGCATTAATAACAGAATATAAATCTGATGCAACTATGATTGCTGGGCTTCCAGACATCTGACCTGAACTTAGATTGGAAATATCACCATTGCCATTTGCATGCGCAAGAAATAATATATCCGATATTTTTTTGCCATCAAGTGTGGCATTTACAAGAAACTCTTTTGTCTCCTTTATTTCAGAAACATAAAAGATAGTACTGTCCAGATGAGTTTTGTGGTCTTCCAGTTTTTTAAGTGTCTCATTTTGACTACTTTCTGCTAGCGCTTTTGCTTTATAATATGCACTGTACGTTGATAAGCGTTTTGATTTCACTACCTGAAAGAACGGTGCTTTTGAAATCGGTACTCCAACACGCGTTCCGTCCTTTACCTTAAAATGAATACGTTCTGTATTATCACACTCATTCAATCCACACTCGTCAAATTCAACGATACAATTCATATACTTAAGCTTTTGGCCACGTTCAAAACGATAAGGGTCATAAAGCATCTTGATCTTCCCAGCAGTAATGTTGTATATTACTGTTGCCATTAGAAATTCATGGGAGAACCGTGCAATATCAGGGAATACAAATATATTCTTCTTGCTTTGGGAGGCAATCATATCTTCAAGCATAAGAATGCTTGCCTTCACTACAGGAGACAAAACTGTCTCAGTATTGCCAAATCCCAGAGATATCCCGTCAAGTTCTGTTTGACTCGAAATAACAAGATTAATATATTCTTTCCACTCCATACGCATTGCCTCCTATGACGTACCCCTTATTCGGTTTTAAATCCCTTTATTACTGCCTCATCATAAACTTTTAATGCCTGAACAGATTGTTTATATGATGGTTTCTTGCCACGTGCAACCAACTGCCCCACTGAAAAGATGATACTTCTTTGCCATCCCTGGAAGTTGTTGGTTTCCTTTGCCCATTTAGATAATGCATACCATGTGCTGGCAGGTACATCTGCTGCACGGCTAATAAGTTCATTTTCCTCTGCTGATACTACATTGAACGAAGATGTTGATGCTGCGGAAGATGATGATATTACCAGTTCTGAATGTGAAACGTCGATCAGTTCATCATTTAATGCATCTGTAATCGTATAATCATAGGCCTTAATGGCATTCCAGCACTGTTGTTTTTTACACCATTCTCCGACATTGGCTCCTTTTGGAGGATTCACTATAAGGTTGTGTACAATCTTTGACACTTTGATAATATTTTCTTCAAGTGCAGGAGTGAGGCTCTGCTCCTTCCATATGCGGTCAAGATCGATTCTTTGAGCGGTAGCATAAGAAAGATATGCCAGAGTATAAGTTACAATGTTTGCCCTATATCCGCCATATTGCTGTTGCTGTATAAGTTTTTCTGTACGTCTGAACAGAATCGCTTTAGCTACCAAACGTTCATAATATTTCCCGTCAGGGATGAAAGAGCCTCTTTCACTGAGTCTTACAGTATACTTTTTAAAGTTCTTCTGAGCGCCCTCGCTCACCTGATAAGGTAACTGGTCCCAAGTGTTTTCATATTTTGCAAGATCGGTTTTCGTAAACAGCGGATGGGTTTCTTTAAACGCTTTTCGGCGTAAAGTTGTGGATTCTTTTGAAAGCATATCTGAATACTGTCCGCGTGCACGTTCATAAAACCAGTTTTGAGATTTCATCCCTCCCTGAGCAGGCGCCCAAGTAATACGTGAAAGTTCCTCGATCTTTCGATGGAATAGATCATTCGCTGAAAAATCTGCCATCTGGATTTTGTTCTGAGTGTTAGCAAAGGCAGAAATCTTCGGAACTATCTCATCCATGTCTTCAGACGTATCAATTACAGACAATTTCATCTGAACAAAAACTTTGGTTAGATCTGCATTGATTTTCTTGTCTTTTCTTGCATTGTATATAGAGGCCGTAGTCTGTCCGCCATTAACAATCTGCATATCACGGATCTTGCGAATTGACGGCTTCCCGTTGTCGTCACGAACAATGTCAATGCTTTCTGCTGTGACAGAAATTCCATTATTATATGCAAGAAACATGTCCGGCTCGTCGTGTAATGTGTCACGGATGCCTTTATTGACTGCACCTTTAACCTGAAGAAATGAACGAACATTTCGTTCAAACAATCTTGGTCCATGTTCTTCGTAAATCTGTGCAAGAAGATCCCCGTTTATAATCGCAAGATATACGCTATACTTATCAGAAGTTTTATTCTCTATGCACGGTATAGTTGTTCCGTAATCTGATTCAAAATCTATTTCAATGGTTTCTCTCATTTTTCCGGACGTAGTACAACGGTAAAGCCTGTCCATGTCCCAAATAGAGAATGAAACTTCCACACCATTCAAGTCGAGATTGTTAAATGCAATTGCCTTAACAGTACTATTTGTAAGAGCAACAATTCTTACTTTCTTTATATCCTCCCGATGGTTATGCAGTGAAATTGCAAATTCATAGGTATCACTGTCTTTTTCAAAAGAAACATAGAGATCATTTGTTGCTTTTCTATACAGTTGTATTGCACGTTTGATGGCTGCATCTACTTCTGTTCTCGAAATTGACTGAATGGAATTGGACTCATGATAAATGCTAACAAAAATATCAATGTTATCATATTCTTCGGATATGCTATATGCATTAAGCTGCAATCCATAGCCTCTGAAAGGACAAATTACAGGATCTTCGATTTCAGCCGCGTCCTCAAGATACTCAAGCATAACGGCTGTGAAAAAATCCTGTCCTTCCCATCCATAAGTTTCAGAGTCTTTTGCCATGCTGATTTCTTCGTTAAAGGATGAATAAAATTCATTCATTGAAATATTGTTACTCATTTTTATTCTCCAACTGTTTTTTTAGCTCAAGCGCAATTCCTTTTGCCATCAATGGAGGTACCGCATTTCCGATCTGTGTAAAAGCCGCTGTTCTTGATCCTTCGAAATAAAAATTATCTGGGAACGATTGTATTCTGGCTGCTTCTCTGACAGTTATTGAACGAGCCTGGTTAATATCTGGATGGATAAAATAGTGCCCGTCTTTTGATATATGAGCCATCATCGTATGACATGTTGGCAGATCAGAGGCAACTACCTTAAACCGATCTAGAAAAGCAGTTCTGTTTTTATGTGTACATAGCTCGTTGGGTAATTCTGTATATTTTATGCGGCGCTTTTCGGTATCCCACGTATTGATAACCGTTTTATATATACTTCTGTCACGTTCAATATTTGGTCTGGAAACATGCCATGTCAGGATGTCATCTTCTTTGCGTATTCCTGTTTCAGTCAGATACTCATTATAATCCTCTATACCATAGTTATTGTTTTCTTCACCAGACTGAATACACGGAAGGTCATCAAGAATATCTTTCACAACATGACTGGAGGATTTTTCTTCAAATTCAGGGTAATGCATGTCTGAGCCTTTAAGCCAGCCAATCAAAATTACCCGTTGACGGCTTTGAAGTACATCAAAGTTTTTAGCATTCAAAATCTGAAAATTCAGGTTATAACCAGCATCACTAAATGACATTCGCATATCTTCAAAGTATTGTCCCTTATTAGCAGTCAAAAGCCCGGGAACATTTTCAAACACGAACATCTTAGGTTTATATTTGTTAAGCACCTGTATATATAATTTATACAGATAATTACGCTGATCATTTTTCATATTCTCGCCCTTAACTGCACGTCCAACCAGAGAATATGCCTGACATGGAGGTCCTCCTACTATCAGATCTATCGAGTCAACTTCTTGTTGACTCATAAGTACGGAGATTTTGTTGAACAAAGCCGGCATGCCTTCAGCGCTCATTGTCTCATTAATAACAGTATCTAGTATTTTTTTCGGCACGCTGGTATAAAGCTCATCTCTGCTGATAAGCCCCTTAAGATATTTGTTATATAAATCTTCTTTGTCGGCATCCTTGAGATAGTAATAACAAGCCCTAGTTTTCAATGTCATGCACGCATCTGCGTTCATCTCAACGTGGGCTACAGGACGATATCCGGAAGCTGTAAATCCTTCCGATAACCCTCCTGCACCGGCAAATAAATCAATATAGTTAATCATAGCAGTTCAAATGTTCCTTTCTTACAAGAGGCAATCCTCCTTTATTTTTGGATATTACTCCTGCGTCGCATTAGGGATATTTTCCATGATGTCATCATAACCGCGTCCAATGCAGTACAAATCTACGTAAGATTTCAGTAGTATTATCTTCATCATAGTGCGTTAATCTTGCTGCAGTCTGCATGTCTTTTTTCATCATGTCTTTGTCAAGAAGAATATGTCACAGTTTTTTATAGTTATTCGCTGTAATTTAGTCCTCTATTTACACAAACTTATAAAACGACTATTATATTATATCACGAACATTTTAAAAGCACTATACTTAAGGATTAAATTCCGAACTCAGTTGGCAATAAAAATGTTTGAATTTCAGGAATAACTATCTCAGTTATTTTGTGCAGTTTATTTTGCGGAATCAAATCCATAATGGCAATCTGCTATACATTCTCTGCAAATTATACAACATCCAGATTTTCGGAATACATTCATTGTAAAAGCCTAGTTGCTACCTGTAGATCTTAAAAAAAGTACTTTTTCTACTTAAGGTATACAAACGCCTATTAAATTTCTGTAGCGACCGTGGATTTCTCTTTCAGCCTGAAGCTTATCTAGTATTTCTATTTGATGAGAAAATAGAATTATGTCAAAATTGAACTCTTTGTCTCTATGTATATTATTTTTGTTTGCGCTAAGGGATATTTTCAGTTTTTCTCTGTCGCTTTCATCATCCTTGTTGAATGTACAAAATTCATTGTCATGCCAATAGGATTCAAATGTTGCGCTAAATTTTTTGATAATGTCTTTAGATGTGTATTCAGATATTTTAAGATTCCATTCCAATCCACTTGTCAATGCCGCATTTGAAAGATTGGACGAGCCAATATAAGCAGTTGAAAATTCTGTGTCTCTGTAAAACATATATGACTTGGAATGTAATCTGGTTCTTTTTGTGTCATAGGATATTTTTATTTCAGTATTGGGGAGTTTGGACAGCTCAAATATTGCCTTGTAGTCCGAGGCACCCATGTATGATGTTGTTATTATTCTTAGTTTTTTAGTTTTTGTGAATTTATTTAGGGCTTCGATTATTTGAGACAGGCCGCTCCATTTTATGAAGGATACGAGCATGTCTATTCTGTCTGATGTGTTAATTTCCTTGATGAGTTCGCTTCCGAGGGATGGTTCGTTCTGGGCACCGGTAAATAGTGAATTGGCGGCTATGGATGTAATCGGTCTGATTTTTTTGTTAGTGTAGTCGTCTATTAGAGTTGTGTCCATTTTGTCCAGCATAGCAAGCAGTAACTTTGCGTCTTCGCTGATTATGAATTCATCAAAATCGCCGATATCAATTTCATCCATCAGCATTTTGATAATTTTATTGCATACATCAATCTGGACATTGAGCTTGTCTTCTCCTGTTATTCTGCTCAACGCCTTAGTTATGACTTTAGCCATGTATCCGGAAAGCACTGAACTGCCTTCCTCCTTGTCAATGCCCTTTGTGTGGAAATAGTTGCTGTTTCCATGAGCATTCATATCATCGGCAATATTTTTGTTTATTACCGATTCGTATATTCCCTTACTAAGTTTCATCCCCCGACCCCTTGTAAGAATTTCATTATCTATATTTTGTACAAATTATGTAACGTTTGCATTTAGTTAATACCATTATACAACTTAAACTGTACCATAAACAGGACAGTGATAATTTTTTACAAAAATTTTATTTTTACAAACAACTTCACCTTTTATTATACAATAATTTACAAGATATTCCAAACTATTTTTAAACTTTTTATATATTTCAATAATCTGGTGCACTTTAATGCCTATCCTATAAATGATGCGCAGCATACTCTAATGTATGAGTTCTACCCTTATATTTCAAATTATTATTTTATAATTTGTATTTCTTCTTTATTTGTCAAATTATCAATTACTGTATAATCATTTATAGGATTATCAATAATACTTATTCTTTTTAAATTATGCAATTCTGACAATACGCTTATATCTGTAATATTATTATTAGGCACCATTATATTTTCTAGATTAGCAAATTCTTTTAAGTCAGAAATATCACTTAAGTTTCCATTAACAATCCACAAAGATTTTAAATTTTTGTTGTTTTTTAAGTATTTTAAGCTGCTTATATCAGTTTCACTAAAATATACAGTTTCTAATTTATTTAAATCTTCCAAAACTGTAGGATCTTCAAATTTAGAATTCAAAACCTTTAGCCATTCTAAATTTTCTAAATTACTAAAACTTTCGTCTTTACCAATAAAATTATCAATCATATCCAGGCTATCTAAATTATTTAAACTATTAATATTTTTAATCCTCCTGAAACATGTAAGTATCTAAGATTATTTAAATTTTTAAACTTAGACATATCCAATACTGCAGGTTCACCTGAGATGTTTGATATGTCAATAAAAGCTAAAGTCTCTATAATATTTTTGTCATTATCTGATATTAAGTATAATTCATCAATATTTAAATTACATTCGAATAAATCTAAAGACTTTAAATAGTTAAATTTATTTAATGCAGAAATATTGCTGATATTACTATTTTGAATTATTAAAGATTCTAAATTTGTTAATTCTGAGATTGTATTAATATCAATATTTGAAATGCTATTTCTATAACCAATATTAACCGGCGGGCCAATATAGCTAAGATCCAGCGTTCTGAGCTGTGATAAATTATTTAACGGTTTTAGATTTTCTATATAATTATCAGATATATCAAGGTTTATTAAATTACCGTAATTCTCTATACCGGATAAATTTTGAATCTTATTAAAACTAAGATTTAATGAACTTATGTTTGAACTATTTTTATATTTATATATAGAATCTATTTCATTATGATAAATAGTAATTTCATTTAAGTTATTAAAATTATCTATATCCTTCATAGATGTTATTAAACCTATCTTATTTTGATACTCTTCAGTCATCTCACATTCTTTTATGTTTGTTTCTATTTTCCAATTAGAACTTATTGTTAATTTTGTAATATCATTTAAATCCTTAATATATATATCCTTATCAAAATTATTTAAATAACATCTCATTATTGCTTCAAAATTTTTATCTTCCCATACTATTACAGAATTATCATTGTCTTTTAAAGCATCAGGATTCTCAAGTAGAGGATCGCTTAAACTAACTAATTTCTTGTTTCCATCCCAATCAACATTTTTACCCATTATATTGCCTATTGATCTTACCGGTAAATATGTAGTTCCATCATAAAGTAATGGATATACAATTTTTCCGTCTGCATTCTTGAATACTTGTTTTTCATTATCAATAATAATTGTAAAATCTGGTCTGAGTTGTGCTGTTATAGTTTTAATTATATCATTAGCATACACTCCCACTGTGAAAGATACGATCATAATAGTTGCAATCAATGATATTCTCATCACAAATGCAATCTTACACTTTTTCATTAATTTACCCCTCTTAATTAATTTTTTTGATTATTTTGATTTTAGCATGCTACAATTGCGAATTAATGCTTTTTTTAGCTATAATTTATCTAAATAATATATTTTTAAGCAAAGATTTATTTATAGATTCAAAAAGTCAAAATTTTGGAACCTTCGACAGGCTGGTGATTTCCGAGTAATTATTGCTCCTCGGTTTTCTCTACGTGGATTGATACTGCTTTTTCAACAGCTTCCTTGTACTCGCTGTCGACATTCAAGACCAGTGTGTTATCCTTGAAAAAAAATGTTGGACGATTGAGTATGAATTTGTAATACGTTCCTTCTCTAAACGACCTCTTGTACGGTCCGCAATAATAATATCCCTGGAATTTTTCCCACTTGTAGAAATTGCCCGTATCGGTGATTCCTTCTTCATAAATTATGGTTCCTACGGCTCCCCTGTAAAAATATGTTACGCACATGCTTAGTGTAAGAACTATCCAGTATAACCCTCTAATCAAACTTGACAAATAGTGGCTTGTTTGTATGTGACTCACATACTCCTTGTTATTTAAGAATCCTTCACTTATTCTTTCTATATATTGCAGGTCAAACATCTGAAAAACGCTGTCTATATAATCCTTTTTAAGAAGGCGGTACATCGCTAAAAAATTCTTCGTCTCTAAAAAAATCCAGAAAATTAATAAACCAAGGTAAATCACTCCCAATATGCTTAGTTTCTTGTTCAACACGATGATTTCTGAATCTTTTCTCTTTATCCTTCCAATCTGAGTCCATAAAATCTCCTTTACACCAATCAGCAACAAAAATACAATAATAAATAGAAATTCATTAGTCATATCTTCCCCCATATATCCCTGAACCACATAGCCCTGTTTTATAACACGATTTCATTTTAACATATTATGGAAGATATGAAAAGAGTGATTCTGCGGTCTGCAATCACAGAATTACCTGCATGTCCTGTATGTGGGTAACTCATAATAGAGATTGATTAAATGAGTGTCTAACAGAGCAAACGGTGGTATAATAGAAGAAATGGATGGTGAAAGAGTGAAAATTGCACCACAATTAGCGATAAATATGGCAACAGGTATTTTTATAATAAGGCGAATGAAAATGAAAGTTTATTTGATACTTATTGTTCAATATGGTATATTCTTATCATAAAAATTTAAGCAGGAGGAACAAATGGACGAGCTGTTATTGAATTTCAAAGAGACGTAAGTGACTTCCCTGATAATAAATATTATTATTCTTTATTTGCAAGAAAAAAAGAATTTGTAGACCAATTGCCTTCTTTGTTAAAAGCTATATGTACTAATGAGCTATATATAAAAGAAGCTGTAGAATCTACTAATCAAAGTAATAATATAAAGTAACCATAAGAAAGAGAATAAAAGGTTTACTTCAATGACCTATCGTCAATTTCTTTTCTTCATGACATTTTATACATTGCTTATAAAAGATATAAAAATTAGTCAAAATAGCTATGCCTATCTTATAACTTTAATTTGGGAGATTATTATGAAAAAAATAAAGATGTTGAAAGGTACTTGGTTTTATATATTTATAGGTACTTTTTTAATTTATTGTATAGTTTTTTTAAATCAATTAAGTTTCATAAATCTTACATTCCAATTTTGTTTTAAGGTATGTTTATTTCTTCTTTTCATTATTTCTATAAGTAAATTATTATTTAATAATATGCAAAGCATGAAAATCTTTTTATTTTTTCTTTGTATGCTATTTATTATTTTAAATTTTCTACATTACTCGCTGCTTAAAGATTCATATATTACTATAATTGATTTAAATAACCGTAAAATTGCAGTTCAAGAACATTTTATACTTCATGATTATAGCGTTAATTTTTACAAAGTAAAATACAAAATATTAAAAACACCTCTCAAAAATAAAGCATATCTTTGCTTAGATTATCCTTCATTTCATATTGGTGATTATAAAGTAACAGATATTACACAAACAACCGCTACCATAGAATACATGAATCCTAAATATAGCTACCATCAAATAGTAATAATAGATAATTAATTTTTAAAAATCTTAAGAGGAGAAAACAGCGAACAACTGTATAGTTTATCAGCGGGAGGACACGAGGTCCTCCCCTACAATTTGGCTGAATTGTGATTTAGCATAAACAAAAAGGATGCACTTCGTGCATCCTAGCTCTGTTGTTATTTTGATGTTTTGCAGAGGGCCTCGGCTATTGCTTTTGCCTTGTCCAAGTCTTCTGTTTTTGGATTCCAATTGCATTTAATTTCCGGTTCCACAACCTTGAATCCTGATTCTGTGAGTCTTTCTCGAAGCACCTTTGTTGATTCGCCGCTCCATCCGTAGCATCCGAACACTGCTGCTTCCTTGTTCTTAAATTTCAGTTCTCTCAGGAATTCCAGCCATCCTCCTACTGAAGAAAGAATATTCTGTCCAACAGTTGGTGAACCTACTGCAATTGCCTTTGATTTGAATACTTCAGTCATTATGTCATTTTTATCTGCGTGAGAAATATTGAATATTTTAACTCTTGTGTCTGGTGATATCTTTGATATTTCTGAAGCTATTTTATGTGCCAGCTGCTTTGTGCCATCCCACATGGTATCATATGCAATTGTAATTTGGTCTTCCTGATATTCCTTTGACCACTCATAGTACTTATTCACTATTTGCAGCGGGTTATCTCTCCAAATTGCGCCATGGCTTGGTGCGATTATTTCTATTGGGAGATTCAAACCTACAACTTCTTCTACTTTCTTTGTAACCAGCGGTGAAAGAGGATTTAAAATATTTGCATAATACTTCATTGCTTCTTCCCACAGTCTGCACTGGTCAGCCTTGTCATTGAAAAGCTCCTCCACTGCATAGTGTTGTCCAAAGGCATCATTTGAAAACAATATGTTGTCTTCAGTCAAATATGTTGCCATGCTGTCCGGCCAATGAAGCATTCTCATTTCAACAAACACAAGCTTTTTACCATTTCCTATATCGATGGAATCTCCGGTTTTTACAACTTTATAATTCCACTCTGGGTGATGATACTGGCCAGTCAGTGATTTTACTGCGTTTGCTGTGCAATAAATCGGTGTATTCGGTATTTTTTCCATCAATGCAGGCAATGAACCGCTGTGGTCTATTTCTCCGTGATTCATTACAATGAAGTCTATTTTCTGTAAGTCGATTTCAGATTCAAGATTGTCCACAAATTCTGTTGAATGTGGTTTCCAGACAGTATCTATGAGCACTGTCTTTTCTTCTTGAATCAAGTATGCGTTTTGACTTGAGCCGTTATTTATGGAATAATCTGCTCCATGAAATGATTCCAGCTCCCAATCCATTTTTCCTACCCAATAAACATTGTTCTTTACTAGTTTTTTCATATTTTTCCTCCTAAGTTTTCACGAACATGATATTTCTTATTTATGTCCCTATTATAGTGAACATGGAAAAACGAAACTGTGATTTAAATCATTTATTTCATATTTTTTTATTTAATTTCTATTTTCGTAAATTTCTCTAAGTGCTTCTTTATTAATAATTTTAATTTTCTTATGGCCATCAAGCTGTATGAATCCTTCATCTTCAAGTTCATTGAGCTTTCTGCTTATGGTCTCCCTTGTTAGATTTATATAAGCTGCTATATCATCCCTGGACAATTCAATCAATTCTTTTTTTATGCGGGTATTTCTATATAGAAGAAAACCTGCAAGTCTTGATTTGGCATCATTGATGGATAATAGTTCTATAAGTTCATTTGCTGATGATAATTTGACACCCACAACATTGAGAAGCTTGACCCCTACTTCAGGCCTGTTCATAATCATTTTCTGAATATCGGCTTGTGAGATGATGCATACCCCTGTGGGCTCCAATGCAACAGCATTAACATCATATTTTCCTCCTCCGAAAATGTTCTGCTCTCCGTAAATATCACTTTCAACAAGTATGTCCGTTACATATTCTTTTCCATCCATTGAATAATGATTGAGCTTGACTCTCCCGTAACGCACAATGATTATTTTATCTGCCGGGTCTGATTCCCGGAATATAATATCACCCTTCTTATAATCCAAATGTTCAGATTTAGATATGAGTGCATTATGTTCTTCAAAAGTAAGCATGCTAAAAAGCGCAATCTTTGATGTGCATAATCCGTTGAACTTGCAACTACATTCCATATTTTCATCTCCGGTTAAATGTATGTCCTAAAACTACCATTATCATTATACCATATATTTCTATATTAATAACACTGTATTTTATGACATGTTTCATTTGCTATAACTAATCAAGGCATCAGGGACTTTGTTATTTGTATAATTTTTTACGCTTCATTAGCAACTTCAAGCACCTGTTTTGTTTTTTTGTTGAATTCAATGTGTTCATTGACAATGCCTTCTATCTCCACAAGTTTTTCGGCTTCAACCTTTAATAATTTTGTAACTCTCTCCATTGATTTTCTTTCAATTTCCGAGTATTCTCCGTCAGCATGACATATACTTACCAGATCGTATATGAGCTGAAGTTTAGTCTGTCTGTTTTTTATTCTTGAAAGTATATTCTTAAGCGCTTTTCCTTCTGCAACTTCTTCTGTCAGCATATTTACCTTATCCATGGTGATTCCCATGCGGACAGCAATATTCTTCATGGCTGTTATCTCTTCTCCAGATATTACTCCATCGCATGATACAATAAACATTATCGCCTGCAAGTAGCTATTCTTTTCTTCCTTACGCAAATTCATTAGAGGCTCCCCTTGATTGATTATTTCGATATTATTAATCATAATATATATCGGCATTTTTGTATAATTTGTTAGCGAAAAAGAGATTAACGAGACCTTATTTTACTATTGGCGAACTCGGATTCTGTAATCGTGAACAACGTCGAAGGGAAAATAATAACACTTTTATAACAATAGCATAAAATACATTACTAATAATAAAGGAGTGATTTTTATGCTACCAGCATATTTTGGCACCTTGACGCATACTGTATCTCCGGGAGATTCTCTTTTTAACATTGCAAAGAAGTACAACACAACAATAGAAAATATCTTGAAATTCAATGATATTCCCAATATAAACATGATTCGTACGGGACAGCAGATTATAGTTCCAATGTCACCTCCGGAATCAATTCTCTACACCGTAAGACCGGGAGATTCTTTATACAACATTGCTTTAAGGCATGGTACTTTCGTTGACAATTTAATCAGATTCAACTACATTAACCCGCCATATATTATTTATCCGGGACAGCAGTTGATAGTAACAGCGTCGTTGAAATAAATTATTTTTCATACAAAATTTAATATCACAATATTGTTACAATATGCTTATCGATGCATAATCCTGACTGTCAGGATAAAAATAATCATATCTTGAAGAAAGAAAGGAAATATTATGACTGAAAAAAATTCAATTGCACCGGAAGCTCGACAAGCATTGGCAGATTTCAAAATGGAAATGTCCAAAGAACTTGATCCTGGCATTAAAAACAGTATGAGCCTTTCTGAGTATCCTTTGGATATGAATGATCTGGATCCTGAAGATATAAGTCTGGACAATGAAATTCACAACAGATATCTGTTTTAAAAAAACAAACATCCCGTGCATATGCACGGGATGTTTTTGGAGAGGGTTTCATCTTTTTTATATCGGTCTTAATAATATATTTATATTATAGATTGTTGTCCTTAATTTTAGCTTAAACTTTTAAATAATTTTCTTTATAAAACAAATATCCCGTCATTAACGGGATATTTGTCCTTGGGGGAGGAGTACATTTATTTAAAAATCAGTAGATTGCAATTTGATAATTTATTATGTTAACTCATGTGTATTTGTATTGTTAACTTTTCTATATGATATTATTCTTATGTGTTGAAAAGATGTTGACAATATGATTGATGTATGAAGTTTAAAATTCTCAAAAAAAAATACACCTTTCGGTGTATGGTTCATGACAAATGATTTCAATTGAATTCAAACGTATGCAGGAGGACAGTAGTTATATCCGGGAGGACACGAGGTCCTCCCCTACAAATTGTGAAAATTAGGTTTGTCATTATTCTATTATTTTAATGGTGCGCCGCAGTTCGGGCAAAATTTAAAGTCCTGTTCTGATTCAAATCCGCAGCTGGGGCACGTATTCATGCCGCAGTATCCCAGGTGTACAGGCTGCATGTCTTCCTCTCCCAGGTATATGTCTTCTCCTTGCCCATGTTCAAGAAGCGCTGCTTTTTCCTTGTTCGTTACTAAGTAAAGACTGTTACAGCATGTTGTTCTAACGTATATTTTTTTGCTGAACTTGAAAACCGGTATGAAAAATATATTCAGCACGTTACATTCCATGAATGCTTGGTATCGCCCGTACTTATTGCAGCAGCTGCACAATATTGTCTTGTTGAAATTAAGTTCCTTTCGTTGAGGATAAACTCCTGCCATAAAAAACATCTTATCACCATTTTCTTTTAGTTTGTTTATATTATATTGATTGTCGACATAATGTTCAAGTGTTTAATTTGAAGTATTCAGAGAATTGTTTTGCTTCTTGCAAATATTCCTTTATAATATTATATACGACGAATTTGAAATAACTTTAATACATACTTGCATGATTCATTTATATCTAATGTTTTGAAAACGTTTAAAAAGTGTTTGAAATAGATTTTATATGTTTAATAAATTTTTAACAACAAATTATTTATTTAAACAAATTTATCAACAACAAAAAAAACACGGTGTTATAAAATTATATTAAATAAATAAGGAGGGTGAAGTAATGGATAATACTTCTAAAAAACCATCATTTGCGATATCGCTTTTGATAGTAGCGTTTTTATTCGTAATTATAATTGTTCAGGTTCTTGTTGCAGGCAGTCCTGATATTCACATGACATTGGTGTTTTCAATATCATTTGCAGTGGTGCTTCTGCTGGCTACAGGAACAAAATGGTCTTCTGTTGAAGATGGAATAATGCATGGCTGCAAAATAGCAACGGTTCCGATGCTGATATTGATGTTCATAGGAATGCTCATTCCTGCATTGATAGCATCAGGTACAATTCCGGCATTGATTTATTACGGACTTAAAATAATCAATCCAAAGGTATTTTTATTGACTGCAGCTCTAATATGCAGCATAGCGTCCATGTGCACAGGAAGCAGCTGGACTACAGGGGGAACATTCGGAGTTGCATTTATGGGAATAAGCATAGGTCTTGGAATACCTCCGGCTATTACAGCAGGAGCAGTCGTTTCAGGAGCTGTAATCGGAGATAAGCTGTCACCTTTGTCAGACTCAACAAATCTTGCAGCAGGTGTAAGTGAAGCAAACTTGTTTACTCATATAAAAAGTATGCTGTACACAACAGTTCCTGCCTTTATAATTTCACTTGTAATCTACACGCTGTTGGGCATGAAGTACAGTGCTTCTACAATAGACACAACTGCAGTGGATGCAATTCTTCAAGGAATTTCAGGTAATTTTAACGTAACTCCTATGTATGCACTGATCAGCTTGATACCACTTCTTTCAGTTATCATAATGGCTGTAAAAAAAGTAAACGCACTTGCAGCAATGGTTATAGCATCGTTGATAGCCATGGTTATCGCAATGGTTGCACAGGGTTACACCATTCTTCAGATGATGTCATTCATGAACTACGGTTTTGGAATTGAAACCGGTGTTGCCAATGTTGATAAGCTTCTAAACAGAGGCGGTATTCAGGCAATGATGTGGACTGTTTCTCTTGGCTATCTGGGGCTTTCATATGGAGGAATTCTTGAAAAAACAGGGACATTGGAATCATTGCTCGACAAGATGGCAGGGCTCACAAGAAGTGCACGAAATCTCATCATTACACATATTGTCTCTTCAATAGTTGTAAACTTCATTTCAGCAAGCCAATATGTTGCAATTATTATACCCGGAAGAATGTATCTTCCTGCATATCAGAAGCTTGGCATAAGAAACGATGTTGCCTCAAGAACCTGCGAAGATTCAGGAACAGTGACATCACCGTTAGTTCCATGGGGGCTCTGTGGTGTATTCTTTACAGGAGCGTTGGGAGTAGGAACTATGGAATACCTTCCTTATGCTTTCCTTTGTTACCTTACTCCGATAGTTGCAATAATCTATGCAACAACAGGAAAATTTATATGGAAAAACGAAGAAACATCTGATTCGACTGTTGAAAATATCGCAAAATAATCATGAAAGTAATGGTGTAATATGTATAAAATCGAAAAGGAACATACAACAAAATTACTGATGAATCTTGTCTCTATTGACAGTCCGTATTTTGAAGAAGACAATGTCATGGCCTTTGTCTATGAATGGTTTATTCAAAACAATATGGAAGCATTCATTCATGAATATCATGAAAAAAAAGTTACAGGATTTAAAGGAAAGAATATTGTTGTTAATTTAGAAGGAAAAAAAAGCGGCCCCGTTATCTGCATAAATGGTCATCTAGATACAGTGAGACTGTGCAACGGTTGGACAGTCAACCCCAAAGGTGAAATTATCGGTGACAGACTTTACGGTGTAGGAGCTTTGGACATGAAATCCGGGTGTGCTTCAACCATGATTGCCTTAAAAGCATTCCACGAGAATCACAGTGATTTTAATGGCAAAATAATTGCTACATATGTATCTGTGGAGGAAGGTCCATACGGAATGGGAACAAATTCGCTGATCGAAGACGGCTACCTGAATGATGTTGACTTCTCAATTGTAACAGAGCCCAGTGCTGGTTTTACTGGTGAGAGTTTCCCTAACATATGTCTGGGAGCAAGGGGCGGATATGGTCTTGAGGTTGAGTTTTTTGGAATATCTTCACATGCAGCAACTCCTGAAATGGGAATCAATGCAGTCAGCGATGCGTCTAAATTCATATGTGAACTTGAAAATATAGACTACAAAAAAGATCCTCACCTTGGCAAAGGTTCAGCATGTGTGGTGGCTGTGGAAAGTGACGGAGGAGCATGCAGTGTTCCTGATTACGCAAAGTTAAGACTTTTCTGGCACATAGTTGTTGGAGAAAGCGAAAAGACCATTACTGAAGAAATAGAAAAAGCATTAAAAAGAGCAAACATTCAATGCAGGTACAACATTAAATTCCGAGAAGCACCTTCTGAAGGGTCCAAAGGATTTTTGCCGTACACTATAACCGGAGAAGAACCGCTGGCTAAGGATTTTATGGAAACAATCAAAAATGTGTGCAAGACAGAACCAAGTGTTTCATATTTTCAAAGCATAGGAGATTTTAACTACCTGGGATCTCGTCTGGGGGCACCGGCAGTAATATTCGGAGCAGCAGGAAGCAATTTTCATGGAATTGATGAGTATGCAGAATTAGAATCTGTTTTTAAAACTGCTGAAGTTATTTACGCTTTTCTTGAAAAAGTTTTGTGCAATTAGTGATTAAGGGAGGCAGTAATCTGCCGCCCTTTATTGATGTTAATCAATATATGTGCTATAATTTTAGCAGTATTGTAATGGATGCATTTGGAGGAATATGATGCACGCTGATATTTTAATAAAAAACGGAAGTTGCATGACAATGGAAAATAAAGAAATAAAAAATTGGATTGCAATCTCTCAAAGCAGAATTATTGGTTTAGGTACAGGAAATGATTATGAAGATATTGTTCATGAGGACACAATAGTATTGGATGCAAAGGGATGCACTGTACTTCCTGGGTTTATTGACAGTCATTTTCATGTGGTGCAAACTGCCCTTAATTCTGTCAGCTTGGATTTAAGCGGTGTTAAGACACATGCGGAAGTAGGCGAAAGAATTAGGGAAGCATCAAAATCATTTATTGGTGACTACATCAGGGGAATTCGGCTAGAAGAAGGACAATTTGTTGAAAAATCATTTCCCGGGAGAAAGCTGCTTGACCAATATTGCAATGATGTACCTGTTGTTCTCAATTCCCTGGAATATCAGGTAAGCATGCTCAACACCTGCGCAATGCTTTATTTTAAAATACCCTTTACTGCAGAGGGAATAGAAACAGATGAAAAACAAATGCCGACAGGCATATTCAGAAAGCAGGCCAATGCCATACTTCGTTCAAACATATTAAAAAACATATCTGATGAAGTACGAAAAGATGCGGTTTCAGGAATCATGGAAACACTTCTGAAGAATGGAATAACAACCGTCAATGCAATGGAAGGCGGAACGCTGTACAGTGACAAGGATGCAGATTTTGTGTTCGAAAACAGCAGGAATTTTCCAATTGACATGGAATTGTTTTATCAGACCATGGACATTGAAAAAATAAAATCCATGGGATTAAAAAGACTGGGCGGATGTTTGTACATAGACGGAACTCTTGGAGCAAGGACGGCTGCATTGTCATTTGAATATGCAGATCGGCCGGGAACCATGGGAAGCCTTTGCTTCAATCAAATGGAAATAAATGATTTTGTTCTGAATTGTTACAAAAACAACCTGCAGCTTGCATTGTACACCATAGGAGACAGAGCAATAGAAATTACACTTAATGCTCACGAAAATGCACTCTACCAAACAGGCATCACAGGCCTTCGTCACAGGCTTGAGCATGCTGAGCTGGCTACTGACAGTCAGATTAGAAGAGCAAAAGAACTTGGCATAATTTTCTCCATGCAGCCAACCTATGAATCTTATTGGGGAGGACGAGGTAAAATGTATGAGCAGAGGCTTGGAAACAAATATACATTGTCAAACCCCTTCAGAGAAATCATTGAAAAAGGTGTTGTAATATGCGGCGGCTCTGACAGCGACGTCACAGAACCAAGACCACTTCTTGGAATTCATTCGGCTGTGAATCATCCGGTTGAAGAACACAGGGTTGATGTATACGAAGCATTAAAAATGTACACCTGCAACGGAGCCTATGGAATTTTTCAGGAAAAAGAAAAGGGTATATTAAAGCCAGGATGTATTGCCGATGTAGTTATATTAGATGATGATATTCTTAAAAAAGCTAAGGATAAAATTGAAGAAATAAATGTATGTGTCACAATAAAATCCGGAGAAATACTTTACAACAGTCTTGTGTAAGATAGGATAATGTTATGCTGAGCATTAGTTTTTTGGGTAAATCAAGATTTGAATACAATGGCAAAATAATTGAGGACCAGCTGGGAAATAAGGCCTCTGCTTTAGTATGCCTTCTTGTGCTCAATGACAAGAGATATTTAAGCAGGGATAAAATCATAGGATATCTTTGGCCTGACAGCAATCAGGAAGCTGCAAAGTACAACTTGAGATACAATCTTTGGCTTATCAAGAAAAACATAGGAGAGGACAAGAATGGAAACCCCTTCCTTAAAGTAGACAATGACTGCTGCTGCATAAACAGGAGTTTTGAATTTGAGTGTGATATTTTTGATATTATGAAATTCAAGCCAAGCGAAAGTGATTCTGTGGAGAGTATTTTAAAATTAAAAAAACTTTTTAGGGGTGACTTGCTGGAGGGATGTTATTTTAATAAGTGCGATGAGTTTAACAATTTAATCATTTACGAAAGAATAAATTTCGAACAACGCAAAGTTAAAATTCTCAAGCGGTTGGTTGATCTTTATGAAAATGAAGACTGTTATGAGGAATGCACTGAAGCAATTAATGAAATACTCGAAATCGAACCTTTTGATGAAGAAATGGTTCTGAAGCTTCTGGATATTCATTCGAAAAACGGAAAAAGGGCTTCAGCTATAGCGTATTTTAACAATTTCTGCAACAAGCTTGCATGCAGCCTCGGCATACCTCCGTCAAACGAACTGAGAAACAAATACAATGAAATAAGACTTTCCCTATGTGATAATAATGAACCGGAAAACCCTTTACTCAGCAGCACTGTATCTGCAAATCTTCAAGTAAGCAGTAAGGTGAAAATAACCTCCCGTTGTATGAAAAACATTGATTATTTCTGGATTTCAGATGTTGTAGGCAAGATTGCCGACATGGCTGATGAGCATACAATAAATAATCTCTCCATAAAGGAAATTATGGACCTTGGTCACATACAAGGAAACATAATGAAATTTGTCAGCGTCAAGACTGACCACGAAAGTGAACATAAAAGAGAAGTTATGGGCGTCTGCATAGTCAATGCTTTTGTGAAACTTATTGAAAGTTTCGTTAAAGGGCGAGATGTTGAAATTTTGATTTTAAATTTTAAAAATATTGATGAAATATCGGCTGGTGTTCTTGAATACCTGAAGAGTTTAGATATACAGGGAATGAATTTCATTGAAAAATAAAACCGCTTCTTTTACAGAATGATTGACTAATAAAATCTGAAAAATAAGCGGTTTTTATATTTTATTTAATTGGATATATTTTCGTCTAGATTGGTCTTACGAACTTAGAAAGTTTCACGCCTTTTCTCAATTCAATTGAATATGATGGGTGAAGTCCTGAAGCGCGGACAATATTTGTAGGTTTGTAGTTTTGTTTTAAAATAATCTGTGCAAATTCAATTCCAAATAACAGAATATTTGTGCTTTCAAATCCTTCTTCTGCTTTGTCATGCATTTCCTTTAAAATTTTTCCTAAATCCTTTTCAGTCATGTAATCACTCCTTTAAGTTTGAAACTCATTTTAATTATTATATCATATTATTACAATTTTTTCAATATTTATAGATCCGTATTACGATAACTTAACATTCATCTATTGATTATCATTGAAAAATAGATTATAATGAAGGATTTCAATTTTCGGCTTAAGTGTGATAATGACTGGATTTTTTAAGTTTATTCATTTTTATGAAATCCTTGTCATTTCATTTGAATTCTCAGAAAATACAAAACAAGTATATTACAATTACGTAATATACTTGTTACAGCGGTTAACATTTATATCATTCTTATGGCAAAATGAGGACATGAAGCAATGCAGTATCCGCACTGTATGCATTTATCCTGGTCTATGAACGCTTTGCCGTCTACCATGCTTATGGCTTCGCTGTGGCAGTTTTCAACACATGTCTTGCAGGCAAGACAGACATTTTTTATGACCTTGACCATTTTTTTATTTTTCATTTTTATTATTCCTTCCAGGTCACGTTGCCCGTTGAAATAATTCACATTGTATAGAACTTCTTCCCTGCTGATCATTCCAATTGCTATAGAATAATTGTCGCTTAGGTTTCTGGCAAACTTCATGCTCTCATCATAATCATCAATCAGCGTTCCGCCTCCCAATGCTTTCATGAGATAAATTCCTTTACCTTTTTGCTCACATTTATAAATTGCTTTTTTCATGTCTTCAACACTGCCGTTTATTATTCCTCTTCCAACCTTGTTAATGAGTGGGAAAACAACGTCTATGTCATCGCGCTCTGAGCATAAATCAACCAACTCAACATTGTGTGTTGACACTCCTATGTTTTTAACTATACCCTTGTTTTTGTAATCCTTCAAACATTCAAGAGCCCCTTTTCTCACTTCAAAAAGGTCTGTCCCCATTTTTGCAGAATGAAGGTGGAAGATGTCAATATGATCAATGCCCATTCCTTCCAATGCTTCCTTAACTGCAGCATCCATGTCTTCATATGTAGCTGCTGCAGATTTTGTTGCAATTATTGGCTTGTCTTCTCTTTTATCCAAAGCAAGCTTTATGTGGTCATATGTCCTGTACATCTGTGCCGTGTCAATAAAATTAATTCCCATATCAAGGCCGTAGGACAGAACATCTGCAGCATCTTCAACAGATAAATCTTTCTGAAGAGGACCAAATGGCAGACATCCAAAACAAATTTCAGTTACTTCATATCCTGTTTTTCCTAATACAACTTTTTTCATGCTTACCTCCGTTATGCCTATATTTTATGTTTAAACCAGATGGTTGTCCAATAATCCCATCTGTTATGATTCCATGAAAATATTATATATGATTTTATCATATATTTCCATAATTATAATCATTATAGTTAAACAAGAAAAGTTGTCCGCAATTTCAAGTATTGCTTGTTATTTTTCTACTGCTTCAAAGTCTTCCCAAAAATTCTTTATTTTTTTGTATGTAATTTCTTTTTTAATGTAGACTTGTTTGCTGTATGTTATTGGTTTAAAACATTTGCCGGGAATTATTTCGTCTGCGTAATATTTTTTTCGCAGTGCAATTTGATTGAGGCCGTAGCTTCCTGTCAGTGACATGTTTATTCTGAAGCGGCTTTCCAGAGAATCTGTTTCTTTGTTAAATCGAACTGCCTTTTTTGCTTCTTCATAAACATTGAACTTCCCAAATGTATTTTTAATTGAATATGAATAATCAAGCTTCCCCAGGTATGTTATGTTGTTGTCCGTTGTTATGCTGAACACTCCCGGACTGGAATCTCCCGCGTTGTGCTCTGTGACGCTGATTCTTAGCTCGGGATTGATGAGAGGTTCCTTGTTTGTATTTATGACTCTGAAAATAAGCGTATCTGTTTGGGAATTATATATTATACATCGGGAAAACTTTATTAGATTTCTTGGATACAGCATTTTAATGGACAATATTGAAATCATGAGAGCAAAGTAAACCGCTGTAATGCCTGAATGAATTATAACCAGAAGTTTGCCCAGCACAGTAAGGGGAACAAAATCACCATATCCAATGGCAAGGGATGTTACAAATGAAAAATAAACATAGTCAAAAAATGATGTTTCTGCTGCAAGCACTTGGAAAATGTAATAAAACACTGAAAATATCAGGTTGATGAGTGTGTAATAGCAAAGCATCTTTCCAAGCACAACTACCATGTGCTGATTTCTTATTTTGCTCACCCAACCCAGACTTGTTTTTTTAGGATATTCTGTCCTCATGTGCCACCTCACGATTTTTTAGCCTTTATATTATATCCGTAATAATATATTTATTTCAAATATAAGGTAATAAAAAAACAGCCCATATGGACTGCGAGATTATAAACAAACTACTATTATGCAAATTGATTAATATTGGCAATTGTCGATGAACTTGAAATCACATTCTGTAGGGGAGGACCTCGTGTCCTCCCGCATTTAATAGATCAATAACCTCGGGCGGACACAAGATCCGCCCCTACGTCTTGGTGAATACAGGTTTTGTTTTTTTTACAGCAATGAAATTTGTTCTTCCTCGGGGATTTCCTTGTGAACAATCTGAATAGATTCAAAGTCATCCTTGTTGGTGAATATTTTCTTGCCCTTGGCTGTTCTCTTTGAAAGGGGCATGAGGTTCTTGTAAATGTTTATCGTTTTTTCCTTGCCTCTTAACGTCTTATAGACTATTGTGTCCTTCTCGAATACTTCTTTTACAACAAGAAGTTCATTTTCTTCAGTGAGGTATGGCTTGGAGCTTCTTGAAGTGAGGAATTGCTCATAACTTACAAGCTTTGCAAATCCGTCCTTTGTAATATACAAGAGCTCTCCTTCTTTTCCTTGAATGAACACATGCATTATGTTGTTCTTGAGAGGAAGGTAATTTTCAATTGCAATCCCTTTAAACTTTGCATCTCCCAGTGTAAGAGCACCAGGTTTAATGAGGATGCATTCGCCCAGGTTTGTTATTACAACAATTCTGTCTGTTTCCTGAAGTTCCTGGTTTATGATGCCAGGCTCAGTCATTTTGGTCCTTGTTGTCTTGATGTAGAAGTTTTCATCAACAAATACATTGTATGTCTTCTTTTCTTCAACAAAGTCCATTGTAATATCTGTAATGTGAGTCTTCCTTTCTTCAGGGAAATCTTTTTTATTGTCTTAAGCTGTTTCTTGATTTCGTTTAATATTTTCTTGTCTGAAGAAAGGATGTCGCTTATGCGCTCATTTTCTTTCTTTAGCTTGTCGCATTCCTGCTGTATTTTCAGTGTGTTTATTTTGGAAAGCTTACGAAGCTTTGTGTCAAGAATTATGTCTGCCTGAACTTCCGTGCAGCGGAATTTTGAAATAAGCTGTTTGTCAGCTTTTGAAATATCATCGTAATCAGAAGTGTCTCCATACATTAGGGCATTCATCATGTGTCTCTCTGCTTCTGCTTCAGTGTCGCCCGGTGCCTTTGTTGTAATTTCGTATATTAGTCTGAGGTTTGCTTTTCCAAACAACAGTCCGTTGTACTTTTCAACCTGCAGTTCCCCGGATGCAAGAATCTGTTTATTCTTTTTCACGTAAAGCTCGTTCTGATACTTTAGGAACACACCGATGTATTCATTCAAATTGAATGTCTTAGGTTCCTGGTTAAGTATGGCCAGCATGAATACGGACATGTTGTCCTGCAGTTTTGTGTGCTTGAACATGTAGTTTATTACATATTTTTCATCCGTGTCTTTTTTGAGCTCCATTACTATTCTTATTCCTTCTTTGGAGCTTTCATCTCTCACTTCTGTTATGTTCAGTTCTTTTCTTTCATTTGCTGTGTCTATGATTTTGTTCAGGAGGTTTTCCTTGCTGCCGCTGACAGTATAAGGAATTTCCGTCACTACAATCTGCTTTTTACCGTAAGCTCTTCCACATGGTACTTGCTCCTGAGTTTCACAACGCCCTTGCCTGTAGTATAAATGTCTATGAGGTCACTTTTGTTTGTGATTATAGCCCCGGTTGGAAAATCAGGTCCATGGAGGATCTCTAACAGTTCAGGTATTGAGGCCTCAGGGTTTTCTATTTTATATATTATGGTATCCAATAACTCCGTAAGGTTGTGAGGAGGAATGTTGCTTGTCATCCCTACTGCTATACCGGATGTTCCGTTCAGCATCAATGCCGGTATCTGTACAGGAAGAACAACCGGCTCATAGAGTGTCTCGTCAAAATTCTTTCTCATGGGCACTATGTTGTACTTCAAGTCTTCCAGGAACAACGTACTGATGGGAGATAATCTTGCTTCTGTGTACCTCATGGCTGCCGCACTGTCGCCGTCTATGGAACCGAAGTTTCCGTGTCCTTCAATGAGTGGGTGTGTGTAGTTGAATGTCTGTGCCAGTCTTACCATTGCTTCATATACTGAAGCATCTCCGTGAGGATGGTACTTACCCAGTATGTCCCCTACTATTCTAGCACTTTTCTTGAATGCTGACTTAGGAGAACATCCCAGCTGGTCAGCTGAAAACAATATTCTTCTGTGAACGGGCTTCAGACCGTCTCTTATGTCCGGAAGTGCTCTGCTCACTATTACAGTCATTGCATAATCCAGATATGACTGTGCTATTTCATCTTCGTAACTTACATTTATAATTTCATCCATGGTTGCTCCTTATAAATCCAGAATTGCTCTGTCGTAATTTTCTTCAATGAACTGCCTTCTTGGAGGAACCTTGTCACCCATCAATGTTGTGGTGATTTGTTCCGCTTCCATTGCATCTTCGATGGAAACTCTCTTGAGCTTCCTGGTTGCAGGATTCATTGTTGTTTCCCAAAGCTGGTCGGGATTCATTTCACCGAGACCTTTGTATCTTTGTATCATGTAGCTTTCAGTATTTTTTGTGGTTTTAAGCCACTTGGCAAAATCACTGTCATCATAAAAATAATTTATTGATTTTCCTTTTTGAGCCTTGAAAAGAGGAGGCATGGCAAAATAAACATGTCCTTCATCAATTAATACTCTCATGTATCTGTAGAAAAAAGTCAGTAACAGCGTCCTTATGTGGGCACCGTCAACGTCGGCATCTGTCATTATTATTACTTTGTCATACTTGAGTCCTGCAATGTCTTCGGCTCCCATCTGCACGCCTATGGCATTGGCAATAGGAAGAAGCTTCTGGTTTGAGGATGCTTTTTCCTCAGAAACTTTTTCAACGTTCAAGGATTTTCCGAACATGCTGAATATTGCCTGGAACTTTCTGTCTCTTCCTTCCTTTGCGCTTCCGCCCGCAGAATCTCCTTCAACTAGGAATATTTCTGTGAGAATTCCCTTGGCTTTATTGTATGACTGCTGGCATGAAGCAAGCTTCTTGTTACCTACTGATGGCTTTCTAAGAGCATTTTCCTTGCTCTTGCCTTCAGATACTCTTATTTTTTCAAACTTAAGCGACTGTTCTATTATGGTTTTTACAAGCTCCAGGTCCTTGTCAAAATAAACTTCCAGCTCTTTTGACAAAAGTGTTTCTACGGAAGTTTTTACAAAAAGATTTCCAAGCTTTGACTTTGTTTGGCCATCAAACTGAGGATTTTTAACCTTAACGTTTATGATAGCATTAAGTCCTGTCCTTATGTCTTTTCCGTCCATGGTTGAATTTTTGTTTTTAAGCATGTTCAACTGGGCTGCAAACTTGTTTATTGTCTTTGTGAGGGCTGACTTCATCCCTGTTACATGAGTTCCGCCTTCAATTGTGTTTATGTTGTTGCAGAAGCTGACTATAACTTCATTGTAATCCTGAGTGTGCTGCATTGCAAATTCCAGGTAGCAGTCTTCGCCTTCAGCTGTTATGCTTATTGGAGTTTCATAAAGCACATCCTTGTTGCTTGTCAGGTCCTTAATGTAGCCCACAAGTCCCTCTTCTTCGTGGAAAACATCCTCTGTGCTGGGATTAACAGACTTGTCCACAAGAGTCATGGTAAGTCCCTTGTTCAGGTATGCAATTTCCTTAAGTTTTTTTATGATGATAGGTTTTTGAAATGTGATATTTTCAAAAATTGAACTGTCAGGCATAAATGTGATTTTTGTTCCTTTTTTTCTTGTGAATCCAACGGACTTCAGCTCACCGTTATCAAGTTCGGTTATGGCATTTCCTCCGTCTACATATTCGTCCACGTAATGCTTGCTGTCCTTGAAAACCTCAACCTTCATGTATGATGACAGTGCATTTACAACCGAAACCCCTACTCCGTGAAGTCCTCCTGAATAAACATAGTTGTCGTTGTTGAACTTTCCTCCGCTGTGCAATACAGTGAGCAGGATTCTCTCAGCGCTTACTCCCCTTGGATAAATTGTCTTTGGGTACTCCAGGGTGTTGTCGTGAAGTTCTGTTGGCATTCCTCTGCCGTTATCTTCAACTGAAACAGAGCCGTCGTTATTCAATGTTATTGTTATATCTGTACAGACACCGGCCAAATGCTCGTCCACCGAGTTGTCAATTATTTCCCATATTAAGTGATGCAGTCCTTTTGAACCGGTGCTTCCTATATACATACCAGGCCGTACTCTCACCGGAGCCAAGCCTTCTAATACAGTTATGCTTTTAGCATTATATTCTTTAACCAAAATTTTCATTCCCTTCAACAAAATCGAAATATTATAACACAAAAACAGAACCGATAAAAGAACTGTCGTTTATATATCGGTATCAATAGTGCAAATATTAATATTATAAAATAATACTATCACAATTTTTAGATTATTTCCAGGGAAATGTTGAAATTCTCATAAATAATATGACTATCTCCGTATAATACTTCTTTTTAGACAAAAGCAAAGAATACCTCCAATAATAACCGGAGGTATTCTTTGCTATATCATTTTGGTAGGTTTTTCCTGATCAAAGTAAATAGACAAATTATTTCTTTCTGTAAAAACTTACTTCACAAACATCATTTCCTTCAGCAAGTGTCTTGCCAAGCTCAAATTCAAAATCATCGAATTTGCTGTCAATTCCTCTATCACCGCACATTGCAACATCGCACACTTTAGCAAGGAACTCTCCTTCAAGACCTATCATCTGCCATGCTGTAAGAAGAGGACAATAGTTGTATTCCAGCTTCAGAACTTCTTCTGTAATTTCTTTAACTTCAATTTCGAATATTTTTTTAATATCATCTGTGAAGAATGTATTTCCAAATGAAACCAGGCTTCCTGGCACATCCATTCTTTCTTTTATTCCTTCGCCGTGAATTAATCCTGTTTTAAATATTGCTTCTCGACCTATTGATTCCCAGTCAAGACCTTTGTCTTTGGCTTCCTTTAAAATAAGTCCCATCCACAGTCCTCTGTGAACAATTGCGTTTCTTAATTTGTTGATTTCCTGGTTGTCAGTGTTTTTTGGTTCGTTTTTAATAATGCACATTTTAAAATTCTCCTTATATAATTTTTAGAAAAACATACTTGCAAATAGTCCTGCTATGATAACCGAGCCTGAAGTTGCGCTTACAAATCCTGAAACAAGCGTCTTAGGCAGGAAATGATCCAACAAGAGTTTAAATTCTTCTTCATTTTGTCCCTGAAGTTTTGCTGATTCATTGCTGAGTACATAGCTTGCAGGGAAACCGCCTGCTATTGATCCCAATCCTATTGCAAATGACATTGCTTTGCTTAATCCAAGTGCTTTTCCTACAGGGATGGACAATAGAGCTATTCCAACAGTTGCCAGTGATATAAGCACTGCAAATGTAAATGCTATGGATTTTAGTACATCAGGTGTTACACTTTTTAATCCTGCAAATACAAACATCATTATTATTGTGATGAACAAGCCGAAGCTTCTTGATAATTCCAACGGTTTTCTTTCAATGAATCCCAATTCAGTTCCAAGAACTCCCATGAGCAGGCAAAATACATATTTTGATACGGCACCCTTTGTAAGAGCTTCCAAATAGCCTGATATAATTACAAGAACCAATGTTTTTAACAATACAATTGCTTCTGTCTGATATTCTTTTGGAGTTTCAGGAAAAATTCTGTATTTTCCCTGTCCTGATACAGCTGTCTTTGTTGTGATCTCGCTTAAGTCCAACTCTCCAGCTCTGTATTTTTTCAATACATTTTGTCCTTCGATTTTCAAGCAGTAATTTATGAGAGGGAATCCCACAAATCCCTGCAAAACATACATTGCCATTGCTATTATGAACAGGAACTCATTATCCTTAACAGCTCCTTGCATAACTATTGCCGATACAAGTCCTCCTGTAAGAGGCGGAGTTGATACAGCTGCAATTTCAGTTCCCACTATCATTCTTCCTACTGTCATGACCATGAGCACTATGCCGGCCATTCCTGCAAATGTAACTACAACTGTCTTCCACTGAGCTATGAGCTCATCCTTGTCAAGCATTGTTCCCAAGTGTGTTACCATGATCATTACAAATAATCCCGGCATGTTGGGAGCAATTCCTGCCATAGCTAAAATGTCCTGGGGAAACAATGTCCAGAAGCCTACTATAAACAAAGCCGCTGAAACAAAAATTGATGGAATGAGAGCTTTAGTCTTTATTGACACTACTTCTCCAAGTGCCAAAGCCACAAGCATCAGCATGAAGGCATCCTGTGTTGTTAGCTGAGATTGGCCAGTCATAGGCTTATAAAATGTGAAGTAACCAATTGATAATGCCATTAACAATCCTACAATAACCGCCATAGTAATTCTTTTTGAATTTAATTTTGAATCCATTACTTTCTCCTCCGTTTAATTTTGTATTTGAAGACTACATTCATCTGTGAATATAGTGCTTCATTTTTCTGTATCTATTAAAGCAATTATTGTGCCACATTAAATAAAATTTTGAAAAAATTATTTATTGTTGAAAAATAGCCATATATCAAAATCAGGACTAAATAAACAGAAAAATAAAATACACAGTGATTATTTTTCGCACTGTGCATTTCTCATTTTGATAAATTTAAACACTTATAGCTTGTAACGCTTTTTTTAATTTCTCATTTTGATAAATTTATATTGTAATATGTGTATGAATGTTTGTTTTTCAAATTTTATTCATTTCTCATAATGATAAATTACAAATTGTATTCCTTTATTTTTCTGTAGAGAGTAGCCATGCTTATATTCAGAGCTTCTGCTGCCATTGCCTTTCCGGCGACACTGTCTCCATATACCATCAATGCCTGTTTTATAAGCTTTTCTTCCATTTTCTGAATAGGCACAATAACAGTGTGTCTTGCTGCAACGCCTTCAGTATCCAGGATTTTTTGAGGTATGCTGTTCATTGTAATATATGAAGTTGTCTCCATGTTTACAGAATACTCAACAACATTTTCCAACTCCCTGACATTACCCTTCCACTTGTTGTTCAAAAGTACACTTTCCACGTTAGATGAAAAACCTTTTATGTTCTTGTTAAGCTTCTTGTTGTAAACTCTGAGCAAATACTCAAGTATTATTTTAATGTCTCCTTTTCGTTCTCTTAAAGGAGGAATGTTTATGGGAATGACATTGAGCCTGTAATACAAGTCTTCTCTGAATTCACCGGCTTCAGCCATTTTGTCAAGTTCCTTGTTTGTTGCTGCAATCACTCTTGTATCTATGGGAATACTCTTGTGACCGCCAATTTTTTCAATGGATTTTTCCTGCAGAACCCTCAGCAGTTTTGTCTGAAGATGCAGCGGCATGTCTCCTATTTCATCAAGAAAAATTGTGCCGCCTTGGGCAAGCTGGAATTTCCCGGGCTTGCCTCCCCTTACAGCTCCTGTGAACGCACCTTCTTCGTAACCGAACAACTCACTTTCAATGAGATTCTCCGGAATTGCAGCACAGTTAAATGCTATGAAGGGCTTATTTTTTCTGTTGCTGCTTTCATGAATGGCTCTGGCAAAGAGCTCCTTGCCTGTACCGCTTTCTCCCAGTATGAGTATGGTGGAGTTGCTGTTTGCAACCATTTTTGCTTTTTCCTTCACCTTAACTATTTCTTCGCTGTTTCCTATTATGTCATCAAAGGATGTGGTCACATTGCTCAATGACATTTCATTTATAACCTTGTAAACATCGTCCATTTTCCTGAAAGTTAAAATGGAGCCTGCACTTTTTGCCCCAAGCTGTACAGTCTTACCTGAAATCAGAGCATGTAAGTCATTGTTACTTTTATTTATTGATATTTCAATGTTGCTGAATTGTTTATTTTCCTTAACCAGCTTCTTTACATATGATTGAGGCAAGACGTCATAAATTCTTTTTTTCATTGATTCTTCAGGGGTTAACCCCAATGCATCATTTATGACAGAGTTTGTGTACACAATGTAGCCGTTTTCATCTGCAGCAATAACACCTTCATCAATTGAGTCCATTATGGATAAAAGTTGATTTTTGATGACCTCAAGCTTGTTGGAAGCTTCCTTTTCCATGAGCTTGCTCACGATGAGATCCCCCATCCTGTCCAGAAATTCTATGAGATTTACCTGGTTTTCGAGCAGTATTTTCTTGTACTCTTCGGAAATGGCAATAAGTCCAATGGCTCCTATTGCCTGATTGTTGTATTTAATTGGATTGCATATCATTGCCTTAAGCTTGCATTTTCCTTTTTCATCACATACAATGCAGTTTTCGCTTTCTTCCATACCTGAAATTACAACGGGTTTGCCTGACTTAACAACTTTACCAATGACATAGGTATCCTTGATAATTTTAACTTCCTCATCAAAATGTTTTTTTGTATCTCCTATTTTTTTGAACTCATTGTCGGAAATTATAACGTCCATATTCAAGACGCTTGCAATTGCTTCGGAAATCTTTTGTACTTCTTGACGAATATCAGATAATTTCACAGTTATATTATCCTTTCCTTTAATATAGCAGAATAAAAATATTTACATCATTATATCATTTGATATTAATTCGTCAATAATTTTAATCATCCATTATTTTGCTACTATACTTTGGCATGATTTTTGCTTGATGTATTATCAAAACTTATTACGGAAGGTGAAAACATGTTTGAAAATTTTATTGCTATATTAAAAGAAGAATTGGTACCTGCCCTTGGCTGTACAGAACCTATTGCAATTGCATATGCAGCATCCAAAGCAAGAGAAGTACTCGGTGAATTTCCGGAAAAAATAACTGTGGAATGCAGCGGAAATATTATTAAAAATGTAAAGGGAGTAACAGTGCCCACAACAAATAATTTAAAAGGAATTGACATAAGTGCCATACTAGGTGTAGTTGGAGGCAATGCTTCTAAAAAACTTGAGGTGCTTTCAGAAGTAAAGGATGAGCACATTGAGAAAACTAAAGAATTAGCAGAATCAGGCATATGTGAAGTAAAGCACATCAAAAATGTTGAAAATCTTTATATCAATGTAATACTCAAAGCAAAGGAGCATGATGCTTCTGTCACAATATCAAACGGACACACAAACATTGTAAAAATAATGAAGGACGGCATGATTATCCTTGAAAATAATGACAGTGTGGTTCAGGAATCAAAAATTGACAAGTCAAACCTCAACATAAAAAACATCTATGAGTTTGCAAACACGGTAGATGTTAATCTTCTGAAGGATGTACTGAATAAGCAAATAGAATACAACACCAAAATTGCAGAAGAAGGACTGAAAAACAAGTATGGTGCAAATGTTGGAGAATCCCTTTTAAAATACTATGGCAGTGATGTCAAGATCCTTGCAAAGGCTTACGCAGCAGCTGGCTCTGATGCAAGAATGAGCGGCTGCACTCTTCCTGTTGTCATCAACTCAGGCAGCGGCAACCAGGGTATAACTGTTTCCATTCCTATAATCGTGTATGCTCAGCATTTGAACGTTGGAATGGAAAAGCTGTACAGAGCATTGACATTGAGCAACCTTATTGCAATACATCAGAAAAAGGGACTAGGAAAACTATCTGCATACTGCGGCGCAGTAAGTGCAGCATGCGGAGCTGGAGCGGGCATAGCATACCTCCACGGAGAGTCCTTTGAAATAATAACAAGGACCATTACAAACACAATTGCCAACGTATCAGGAATTGTATGCGATGGAGCAAAACCTTCCTGTGCAGCAAAAATTGCTTCTTCAGTTGATGCTGCCATAATGGGATACCACATGGCAATAAACGGCAACACATTTGCATGCGGAGAAGGTCTTGTCAAGGAAGACATTGAAGAAACAATCGACAGCATATGTAAAATGGGCAAGGATGGAATGAAGGAAACAGACATAGAAATAATAAATCTTATGATAAGCTAAAAATAGTTCAAAGGCCGGAGATAAATCTGGCCTTTTTGTTAAATTAATAACTTCAACCTCTCTATTGCCAACGAAAATGCGGATGTGTATAATGAATACAAATGATTATTCAATAATGAATTTGGCAGGGGTGGAAAATGAAGAAGAAAGACATGTTAGTTGCGTTGCTGGTAGTAATAATCTGGGGAGCAAACTTCACGGTAATAAAGCTTGGCTTGGGAGGGGTGCCCTCCATGCTTCTTGTTGCCTTAAGATACTTAATAACAGCATTTCCGGCAGTTTTTATTGTCAAGAAACCAGATACAGAATGGAAATATATAATACTATACGGATTGTTTGTGGGCGTGCTGCAGTTTTCATGCCTGTTTTATGCCATGGAAATAGGAATGCCTGCAGGGCTTGCTTCAATAGTTCTTCAGTTCCAGGCTTTCATATCACCGGTTATGGCAATGATTTTTCTGAAGGAAAAAATCAAAACAAAGCAAGTGGTGGGTTCTTTGATTGCCATGGCAGGACTTATTATAATTGCTACGGCTGCAGTATCAGGAGGAATTTCTGCCATACCTCTTCCGGCAATAATCCTGACAGCATGTGCGCCAATCTTCTGGGCAGCCTCTAACATAATATCAAGGATTGCTTCGGAGAAGGCAGCTGCAGAGGGCAAGAAACTTGACATGTTCAGCCTTGTGGTTTGGTCCGGACTTATTCCCCCTGTGCCCATGTTCATATTTGCACTGATTTTAAACACGCCTCAGGAAATTGCAGGTGCAATATCAAATCTAAACGGAATGTCTATATTTGCTGTTTTATACCTGGCCTTTGGAGCAACACTTTTTGGCTACGGTTTCTGGAGCAAACTCATTGTGAAATATCCAATGGGAAAGGTTGCGCCTTTGTCACTACTGGTTCCCATAACAGGCCTTTTGACTGCAAGGATAGTACTGTCAGAAAAACTGACTGCCATGCAGTGGCTTGGAGCAATTGTAATCCTGTCGGGACTTGTTATAACAAACTTAAGCCTAGAATTGGTAAAAGGATTGTTCACAAAAAAATCCTCTGAAACAGATTAATCCCTGCATCGGGCTAATTAATATTGGTAATTGTCAGTGAACTCAAAATCATAGTTCGTAGGGGAGGACTACTGTCCTCCCGCAACCCGGGCGGACACAAGATCCGCCCCTACGGTTTGTGGAATCGGGGTTTGTCAATTGTCTGAGACTCAACATATAGTTGAGTCGAGTCTTTTGTTAATTAGCAATCATTCAGGTTACATCGCTTTTCCCCTGAACAGGCTGTTCTTCTCGCTCTGCTAGAGATGAAAGCACCGATGTCTTTGTCACAATACCCTTTAAAACTCCTCCTCCGTTCAGAACTGCAATTGGATACTTTGCTTCTGCTGCCATGGGAAGTATCTCGCTTAGAAGAGTGTCTTCACTTGTGGTCATAACATCTTTGTTTATTACATCAAAGAGCTTCAGGTTTTCCTTTCCTGCCCTTAATGCATCGTCAATTGACACTATTCCCTTGTAAACCATTCTGCTGTCCACCGCATATGCAGTAGAAACAGAATTTTGCTGCATTTCACGTATTGCGTTCTTTGGAGAATCATTTTCTCTCACAAGACATGACGGCGTAATCATTATGTTTTTAACGCTGAGCACCTTTGTCTTATCAGCACTGTCTATGAATTTCTTGACGTAATCGTCCACCGGGTTCGTTGACATGTTTTCCGGAGTATCTATCTGGACAATCTTGCCGTCTTTCATTATGGCAACCTTGTCTCCCAGCTTGAAAGCCTCATTGATGTCGTGGGTAATGAAAATAACTGTCTTTCCCAGCTTCCTTTGTATGGAAAGAAGTTCAAAATGCATGTCTCTTCTCACAAGAGGATCAAGTGCAGAAAACGGTTCATCCATGAGAAGAACTTCCGGATTGCTTGCCAATGCTCTTGCAAGCCCCACTCTTTGCTTCATTCCTCCGGAAAGACTTTCTATGGATTTATGTTCCCATCCTTCAAGTCCTACAAGTCTGGTCATCTCAAGGGCCCTTTTCTGACGTTCATCTTTAGCTGTACCCTTGACTTCTAAACCATATGCAACATTGTCCATGACGTTTCTGTGTGACATGAGTCCGAAATTCTGAAACACCATGGAAATCTTGTTTCTCCTGTATTCCAGAAGCTCAGACTTATTGAATGTTTCAATATTTTTTCCTTCAAAAATTATATCTCCGCTTGTAGGCTTCAAAAGCTGATTGAAACATCTTACCAATGTTGATTTTCCCGAACCCGACAGTCCAATTATGACAAAAATCTCACCTTTTTTAACTTCAAAGGAAACATCCCACAACGCAACGGTCACTCCTGTTTTCTTATAAACATCATCCTTGTTTGAACCTTCCTTCATCATCCTTGAAGCTTCTTTCTTGTTTATGCCATAAAGCTTACTAATGTTTTTAACTTCTATTATGTTGTCATTCACTGTTCAGCCACCTCTTTCTTTTTGATTAAGCCCTGTGTGAGGCGGTCGAAAATAATGGCTATAATTACTATTGAAATTCCTGGTAGAAATGCTTTGCCCATTTCTACACGGTTTGTGGCAATGAGTATTTCAAGTCCCAATCCTTCTGCACCAATCAATGCGCAAGTAACAACCATTGACATGGCCATCATTATTGTCTGATTTACTCCTGTCATTATTGTAGGCATGGCCTGAGGTATCTGTACCTTCACAAGCGCCTGCATCTTTGTAGACCCAAAAGCAATTGCAGCTTCCTTAACCTCCTTGTCAACATGCATGATGCCGTGGCTTGTCATTCTGACCATGGGCACTATGGAATATATAACTGTTGCCAGAAGAGCCGGCATGATTCCTATACTGAAAAGCATTACTGCGGGAACAAGGTATACAAATGACGGCATAGTCTGCATTAAATCCAGTATGGGCCGTATTATGTTTTCAGCACGCTTGCTCATGGCTACAAGTATTCCCAATGGAAATCCAAGTATAAGCGATATGGCCACTGCAGCTATTACCACGCTGACAGTATCTATCATGTGCGACCATAATCCGCTTGCCCCTATAAAAAACATCATAACTCCGTACAACAATCCCACATAAATTTTCCTGCTGACCCTGTAGCCAAAATATATGACAATTATAATAAGCACGAACCATGGTATTGAGGAAAGTGCCCAGTTGATACCCTGTATGCTCTTTATAGCAACTGACCGTATGGCCCCTAGAACACCCTCATTATTTTTGCTGAACTGCTTAACGGCGTCGTCTAAAGCTGACCCGATGTTAAACTGCAGTGACTGAGGAAACGAATATATGTTGTTCATATGTGTCATTCCTTTCGGGTTTATCATTCATTGAGATATGCTCGCACCATTTCAGCATTTTCTTTAGGAAGCCATTGGTCAAGAAGGTTGTCATTTTCCTTTAACAGCCATTTTGCAGTTTCCTCGTGTGTTGCCTTTGTTTCATCAAGATATGCAAGAGCTTCGCTTATAAGTTGACTTCCCGTCTTGTATTTTTTAAAAAATTCAAGCAGATCCGGAGCCTTCTCTGCAAATTTGCTGCTGCTTACTATTTTAAGTTCTTGCTTTGGAAACTCGCACTTACCATCCATAAACAATTCCTTGTCATATGGAGCGTCATCAAGCAGAACCAAATCCAGCTTGCCGCTCACCCATGTAGGCTCGTAGCAGTATCCTACCCAAGGCTCACCAAGGTTGTATGCAGAAACAAGAGCTGCAAACAATGTTGCTTCACTTCCTAACCTTGTGTAGTTGTACATTTCATTAAGTCCGTAAAATTCATATTTTTTATAGAGAACCTCGTCTGCCATCCATCCTGGAATCGAACCATAAATTCTGCCCATTGTCTTATCTTCGTAGTCTTGGAAAACATCAGGATAATTTTTAAGATCTTCAACTGTTTTCAAATTTGGGGCCATTGGTTCTATTCCACGTTCCTTGTCCCCTTCTATTACGTAACGAGGAACATAAAGGCCCTGCGCACTGTCAGGAACAAGAACGCCAACATCCACAATATCTCCATTTTTGACATCATCCGGATAGCTAGCAACGTTATCTGTCCAGCTTTCAATATCCAGGTCCACATCTCCAGATATTATTGCCTGCCAGTTCATGGTTGATGAAGCAGCTGATGTTTCAAAAATATAACCTTCATAACCACGTTCAACTATTATTCTGGCAATTTCATTATGTAGTTTTTGGCTGTCCCAGCCGTTATCTGTAACAACTATTGTCACAGGCTCCTTTGATTCTTTTGCTGTATTCTGTGTACAACCTGCAATAACAAAAGTCATAACAAGAAGCACAGCAAAAAGCCCATACAATTTTTTCATAAAATCCCTCCATTCAATTTTTTTATATAGAAACCAAATGTAAATAGAAATAGACGGCTTGTTACGAAGTATTATTCTCTATGTTGTCAATGTTAGGCAGCAAAACTTTATAAGATACTTCGCTTGCAGATGACGACAAAACGGGTTTTGTCAATAGTCTCATGGATAACAAAATAAAAGTTTTTTTACAAACCATTTTCTAATACATCTAGTACTATTTTTATCCGGCAAAACGTTTTTCAGAAAATCCAATAACATCCTGAAGCATAGCCGCAGTATGTTTTAATTTTTTTTAAGTTATTGAGCAAATTGAGTTATGATGCATTAAAATACAATTATTTTAATGCCAGAATGATAATTTTGATGTCATAATGCTTAATGTTAAATTAGCATTAGATTATGTGACAGTATTTACTGTAAGAAAATTGTATATTTATTTTACAGCAATTTCCTTACATTTGTCAACCCTTAATGAAAAGGACAAAAAAAGAAGCCGTTTTTAAACGCTTCTTCCTGCATTTATTAAATTCAAATTCTATTTGAAAACAGTGAATAAATGAAATCCTCCACATCGCAGATAATCAGTGGAGCAGTGTTGCTTTTTAGAATTAAATGGCCGCCTTTATGGTAGTATTTGACTTGCTTTATCTCAGATGAAATGTTATCCATAATATAGGAGGCACTTTTAATCTTGACCGTGTCGTCGTCTTTGGCCTGTATTGCAAAAAACGGCACATCAATTTTCTTAAGCTTTTTCTTGGTACTGTTTAGAAGCTTAAGAAAATTAAGCATGGACACCATGGGCGATGCTTTTTGAGCACTGAGATACCTTCTGATATGCTCTGACTTTTTATATTTTACATCCTCTGCAATGTTTTGAGCCACTCTTTTCAGTTCCCAATAATAAATTGGAGTATTGATTGTAACAATTGCTCTGACTTTGTACTTGCATGCAAGGTTAACTGCTATGAGCCCTCCCATGGAAAATCCTATGAGGACAATATCATCTGTTTTCTGCCTGAGCCTGATAAGTTCCGTTTCAGCAGAAGCAATCCAATCATGGTATGTGGCTTTTTTCATGTGTACTCTGTTTCCAGTATGCCCCTTCAGGCGTGGACATGACACTTGGTATCCTTCTTCCTTTAGGTGGTCCGCCAGCGTTTCAATTTCGTGTATTCCTCCACCGAAACCGTGAATCACAAGACATCCTGTTCTATCTTTTTCCATATATACCTGCCGATTCAGCACATTATTTTTTTAATTATATTATAACACATAACTAATTATACGGAAATAAAAAAACTACAATCTAATATTGCAGTCAATTGATGACAAAGTTGTTTCAATAATGTATGGGAGGACTACTGTCCTCCAACAGCATTATTGAGATAATGACACGTGCGGACACAAGGTCCGCCCCTAAAATTTGATAATATCAACATTTTGTGGAGTCCGGAGGGGACCGGAGTCCAGTGGGGACGGTTCTTAGTCACCGATCTATTTTCGTCATCCCATGTTTATGAAGGAGCTCATTTTTGTTGAAAACGTGAAATTTTCAGACAAATTTTTACTATGTATTGCCTTCAGCAAAGCTCCATTTTTAATTCCCAGATACTTGTCATGTTCCACGGCAATTTTTCCGTTAACAATTACAAGATGTATGCCTTCATTTTGAAGCAGCGGCTGCTGATAATCTGAATGGTCGATTATCCTTTCAGCATCGAAAAGAACAATATCTGCATCCATGCCCACATTTATTTCTCCCTTATTCTCCAAGCCGTAATATTTAGCCGGAAGCGAAGTCATTTTACGTATTGCTTCTTCAAGAGTCAAAACATGCTTTTCTCTCACATATCTGCCCAGTATTCGTGGAAATGTTCCTATTGCCCTTGGATGTGTCATAGGCATTCCCGGAACATACAGACCGTCAGTTCCAAACATGCACAGAGAATCTGCAACCAGAGTTTCCACGTCATCTTCCGACATAGAAAACCCTATATAACCGGCACCCAGAGAATTTTCCGTCAAAATTTTTATAAATGCATCAAAGGGTTGTATGCCAAGATAATCAGCATATTGCTCTATTGTCTTGCCGATGGCATCCTTAGTATGAGCAGCATCAAATATGAGTATTCCATCATATCCGCATGAAGCAAGAGGGCTTTCAAAGTTCTTGTCCGGATTGAATATGGATTTTTTAAGCAGCTCGTGATTATTTACATCTTTCAGATATGTGATTATATCATTCTGGTCCATTTTTTGCACATTGGGCGGAAGTGTTGATCGTATAAGTGTCGAGCTGGCTGCATATGGATAGACGTCATGCATAACCGTTATATTGGCATTATGAATCATGCTGCATGTGTTTTTGACCTTCCCCCAATTGTTTTTTCCGCTGGCCTTATGGTGCGATATATTTGCTTTGGCACCGGAAGACTCTGCAATCCTTATTGTTTCTGCTACGCACTCTTCCAGCTGATTTCCCTGATCCCTTATGTGAGAAGTGTATATTCCTCCATATTGACCAACTACTTTACAAAGAGCTTCAAGTTCACTGCTGTCGGCAAACATGCCCGGAGCATACATGAGTCCGCTTGATAAGCCAAGAGCTCCTCTTTTCATTCCTTCATCAACCAATTCGGTCATTTTTCCAAGCTGTCTTGCCGTTGGCTTTTCCGGTGACAATCCCATAGCAGCCATTCTGACTGTTCCGTGTGGAATGAAATAAGCCATGTTTATACCCAAGGAAAGTGTGCTCATATAATCCAGGTACTTGCCGAATGTTGTAAAAGTATTGCATTCAGGATAAATCGGTGCACCCTGGCTCTTGAAATATGATGTATACTGACTTATGTATTCAGAACCTACGGGAGCCGGTCCTAATCCGCACTGACCGCATATTTCAGTTGTTATGCCCTGGCACAGCTTTGATGATCTATCGGGATCAACAAATGCAAACATATCAGAATGACCATGCACATCAATAAACCCCGGCGAAAGCACAAGACCCTGAGCATAAATTGTCTTTTCTGATGGTTCATTAACTTCACCTATTTTTACAATTTTATTATCCTGTATAGCAACATCACCTTTATATGCAGGATTTCCGGACCCGTCAATGATGTCTGCTCCTTTTATTAAAATATCAATCATAATTACCTCCTGTTTTTAGATGTCAAGACAGAAGCTGTTCTGCAGCAAGTTCTTTTTCCCTGCTCATTTGTTTTACAGTTTCTTCAATTGTAATTTTTGTTGCGCAGTAAAACATAACAACAGACATAGCAAGTGACATCCAACCGATTAGACCAATAAGCGTTGTAGTTACAGATTGAGGCTGAATTTTCAAATCAGCATTATATCCAGCCATCTGCAGGGATATTCCGATTATAAGAGTTGTAAAGGATGTACCGCACTTGTTCAGAAAACCCATGAAGTTAATGACCATGCTGTCAATTCGGCGGTTGTTCTCATACTCAACATGGTCTGCTACTTCCGCACGTGTTGTACTGAAAGTAACAATGTTGAGGGCAACTGACAATCCCATGATGAACGCATTTACATACATGGCAAAGACATTCATAGGGAAAATCAGAAATGGTATTTTGCTGATGAATATTAATGCTGCACCAAGCATCATGGCTCTGCGCCTGCCAAGGGCTTTGTCCAGTCGTTTTATAAATGGTAATGCTATGATTGACCCAACAGCAAACGCAGCCATTACATAAGTTGTAAGCCCTGAATCCTTAAAAACATATGAACAGTAATAAACCAATGTAGATGTAAGCAGAGCATTGTTGACAAAATAGAGTGTTGAAAATGCAGTGTTCCATCTAAAATTGTAATTTTTCATGACAATAGTGAACGACTTACCCAGAGAAAGCTTTTCCTCATTTTCATTTTTTGGTTTAACGCGCTCACGGGAAGTAAAATATGAAAAAAGTGCGCCGGCAATTACAAATACTCCGATTACAGCTGCTGCAAGCGGAAAACCACGGCTTGGGTTTATCATGTCACCATTGGTGTCAACACCGGAAAATATACGGACTAAAGGCCAGCACAGCACACTTGCCAAAACTCCACCAAGACTGGCTCCCCCAGAAGTATATGTGTTTATGCTTATGCGTTCCATTCCGTCAGAAGTAGCCAGTATGGGCATGGCATATGACGGAAGGCGTAAAAATGTTGTAAAAGAATAAAAAACAACATATATAAACATTCCATAAAAAGGCTTCATGTTCTGTGGCATATTAAAAGGCATAAACATCAGAATTGTAGTTATGGCCAGTGGAACACATATGTAAAGCATGTATGGTCTGACACGTTCACCGTTTTTGAATCTGTGGTTGTCAGCAAAATGGGCGATGAGCGGATCATTAATACCGTCCCAAATAACGCCAAAACTGACTATAGCCCCGGCAACAGCCGGAGATATTTTAAAAACATTTGTGTAATAGAACAAGATAAATGTGCTTACAAACTGGACGACTATATTGCATGAAATCGAAAATGAACCGTAGCCGAGCTTTTCTGCCAGACTGATTTTTTTATTATTCATATTCATCCCTCCTTATTTTAATTATAATACTTGACTAGTATAAACAGTTAATATATATTTTTAATTAGAAGTTATAAGCTATACTTATAAGGTGAGGGTTATGCGTCTAGATCAGATAGAACATGTAATAAAAATTGCTGAATGCGGCTCAATGAATAAGGCCGCAAAAAACCTGTATTTATCACAATCAAACTTGTCTCAATCCATAAAAAACCTTGAGGAAGAAGTTGGACAGCCTATTTTTAACCGTACAGCCAAGGGTGTAGAGTTGACTAATTTCGGCTGCGAGTTTCTAAACCATGCCATGGCCACGTACAGTCAGTTTCGTCTGACTCAGGAATTTTGCTCGACCTATGGCAAAAATCCATCCCTGACATTGTCTGTTGCCTGTCAGTACATGCGTTTTGCTCATTTGCTGTTCATGCAGTTGTGCAGCAAGTATTCCAGTCATCACACCGAATTTTCTTTTTTGGAATGCTCATTTATAGATATTGTAAACAATGTGAGTTCACATAGAGCAGAAATCGGCATATTGCTTTTATCTCAAAACCACAAAAAAATAACATTGCATCTGTTAAAATCACGAGGACTGTCCTACCACCCTATTCTTGCTTGTCCTGCATCAGTGACTGTAGGAAAAAACAGCCCCCTGTACTCCTTCAGTGGTTCCGGCATCACCTTGGATATGTTGAAAGATTATCCCATTGTAATGTACACAGACACGAATTTCAACTTTTCTTCAGAATTGGAGGATATTGAAATATATAAACGGAAGAACCGCATAATAGTGTCTGACAGAAGCACCATGCACGAAGTGCTGCAAAACACAAATGCTTATTCAATTGCAGCATATACAAATGCCTATAAAAAAATCGAATATTATGATAATATCCGGGCATTTGAATTGCTTGATGACAGGTTTTCTATAGAGCTAGGATGGATAAGCAGCATCAGCCATCCTGTTTCAGAACTTGCAAAAGAATACATAGGAATGATTGAAGACCTGCAGAAATTAGGTTAATATTTCTTTGATATAATAAAATGGGGCTGTTACATTAAGTGTTCATGTCATCCTGAGCGGCAGCGAAGGATCTCATCTTTTGAAATTCTGAGATTCTTCGGGCTTAAGCCCTCATAATGACACTATAATAATCACTAATGCAACAGTCCCATTGCCATTTAACATTATAAAACTAAATCTTCATCCAATATTTCACCGGTTGCTACTATGTTTGTATCTCCTATGAGGTAGAGTTTATGAACAACATTGCCTGTTCTTTCAACTTCCACAAACAATTCGCCTCCTGAAACTATGATTTTTACTTTGTCACCTTTCAAATAACCCTTAAGTATTAAGGCAACAGCTGCAGATGCCGAACCGGTTCCACAGGCCAGCGTTAAATCTTCCACACCTCTTTCGTATGTCTTGACCAGTGCTGTATGTTCATCTAAAATTTCATAAAAGTTCACATTGGCACCCTTTGGAAACTTTTCATAGTATCGGATTTTCCTTCCTGCCTCAAAAATTTCTTTGTACTCTGCATGAGACAGTCCTTCAAATTTTACAACAGCATGAGGCAGTCCAGGATTACCTAATTCTATATATGAACATTCATATTTGACACCATCAATTTCCAGATCATTATCAAGTTTCACTATCTCAGGTTTGTTAAGCAGAACCTTGACCTGTCGGCCTTCAAGAACCTCGGATTCTACAATTCCTGCTCCGGTTTCAAATTTCATTTTTCTGCCTGCAATGTTGTTGATGTAGGCGTAACGGGATATACACCTTGCACCGTTGCCGCACATTTCCCCTATGCTTCCGTCCTGATTGTAAAAGCGCATTTTAAAATCAGCATCTCCATCTGGAAAATCAACCACCATGAACCCGTCTGCTCCCAGGGAAACTTTTCTCTGGCACAGTTTTTTTGCTATTGCCGGTATTTTTTCCACAGGCAGTTTTAAAATCATGTTGTTTATGATTATAAAATCATTTCCTGCTCCCTGCATTTTGGTAAACTGCATAATGTGCCTCCTTATTTCAATGAATCAGGTATAATCTCATTTTCTATCATATGCTCGTAGCTTTGTCTTTTTACTATTATTTCTGATTTTCCTTCCTTAACCAGCACTGTGGCCAATAGAGGATTTTTGTTGTAGTTGCTTGCCATTGTGTAGCTGTAAGCTCCTGTTGAAAATACCGCGAATATGTCTCCTCTTTTCACATCTGCAACCTGTGCATCACGGATGAGGACGTCTCCAGATTCACAGCACTTGCCGCATATTGTAACTGTTTCTGTCTTTGGTTCTTCTGCCTTGTTGGCAACTATTCCTTCATACTTTGCCTGGTAAAGTGCAGGTCTTATATTGTCGGTCATTCCACCGTCAACCGAAACATATTTTCTGATTCCTTTTATGTCCTTGATTGTTCCTATGGTATAAAGAGTTATTCCTGCTTCTCCAACTATGCTTCTGCCCGGCTCAATTACAATCTCAGGTCTTTCGATTCCTATATCCTTAGAAAACTGTTCAATTTTTTCCATCATTGGGTCCAGGAAGTATGCATATGGTTTTTTATGGTCTGCTTCTGTGTATTTGATTCCGAAGCCGCCGCCAATATTAAGCTCTGGAGTGGCATAATCATATTTTTCTTTTGTGTCCTTAATGAGCTTAAGAACTATGTCCAACGCCTTAAGGTGAGATTCATTGTCATGAAGCTGAGAACCTACGTGGAAATGAAAACCCATGAAATTTGCATATGGAGATTTTATTGCATGTTCTATGGCTGGAAAAATCACTTCATCATCCAGAGGTATTCCGAATTTAGAATCCTTTTTACCTGTTACAATGTAATCGTGTGAATCGCTTTTTACTCCAGGAGTCACCCTGTATAAAATGTTTACTTTTTTCCCTTTTTCCTTGCAGATTTCCTCAATTAAATCAAGTTCGTCAAGGCCATCAACTATTATTCTTCCGATGTTGTAGTCAATGGCAAGCTGAAGTTCTTCAATGGATTTGTTGTTTCCGTTGAATTCAATTTTTTCAGCAGGAAAATCTGCCTTCATTGCTGTGTACAGTTCTCCTCCTGAAACAACGTCCATGCAGAGACCTTCTCTTTCAATTATTTTGCACATGGACAAAGTCAAAAATGCCTTTGAAGCATAGGCAGCTCTTGTCTTTTCATATTTATTGAGAAATGTATCTCTGATTTCTTTACATTTTTCAACTATGGCTGTTTCGCTCATTACATAAAGTGGTGTTCCATATTTTTCAGCAAGTTCAACTGTATTGCATCCGTCAAAATACAAAGTGTTGTTTTTTATTGTTCTATCCATTATCATTATCTCCTTTTTAATTTTATGGAGTTATTTACAATTTTAATTAGTATAACTTAGACTTAATATAAATGCAAATATTATACCAAAAATTTATATATTCTCAACTATTTTAATAATTTTTACCTCAAAATGCATAGGACTGTTGCACTAAACTTTTTCATGTCATCCTGAGCGTTAGCGAAGGATCTCATCTTTTAAAATTATGAGATTCTTCGGGCAAAGCCCTCAGAATGACACGATAATAATTACAATGCAAACAGCCCCATTATTTATATATTGAATTTAATTGATTTTGTTCTTGTGTCAATAGTGCAGTTTGCTCCCAGCGGAATTGTTGACATTGGGAAGCAATGGCCTGACTTGATGTTGTACATAACCGGTTTGCTGTAATCTGCAAGAACATCCTTAAGCATTTCAACAACTGTATATTCACTGTCACTTTCGTTGACACAATCTGTAAAATCTCCAAAAATTATTCCTGCTGATTCTTTCAGTTTGTTTGAATATTTAAGCTGGTACATCATTCTGTCCAGTCTTCTTACATTTTCTTCAACATCTTCAATAAATAAAATTTTATCCTTTGTATCAACTTCATATGGTGTTCCTATCATGGAAACAAGAAGAGATAAATTACCTCCCACAATTGTTCCCTGGGCACAGCCCTCAACCATTACCTTGAACTCTTCACCCTGTGGGTTATCAAGCAGTATTTCATCTTCCATGTTTAGTGCCTTTTCGAAGCTTGATCTTGTGAAATCGTCGTAAGAATTAAGCATGTTTGATTTAACCATGGGGCCGTGGAATGTTATAAAACCACATTTCTGATTGAAATTCACGTTCAAGTTTGTAACATCGCTGTATCCCACAAATATTTTGGGATTGTCTTTAATCATTTCAAAGTCTAATTTATCCATTGCATGAGAGCTTGTATCCCCGCCTCTTATGCACCATATGGCTTTTACTTCCTTGTCGCCAAACATTTCATTGATATCCTCTGCTCTTGACTTTCCAAGACCTGCAGAATATCCGTGCAATGACTGGTATGTACATTTACCCATTTTAACCTTGTATCCCATATCTTCAACCAGATTTTTGCACGCATCGGCTTGTTCTGTGGTTACAGGAGAAGATGGAGCTATTATTGCCACTGTATCGCCTTTTTTTAGCTTATCAGGAAAAAACATTTTGTTACCTTCTTTCTGTCAATTAAAAAACTATGTTTGTGATTACTGCTGCAGCTATTAAGCTTATTGCATCAACTAACAATCCTACAGACAATGTGTGTCTTACTTTTGTTATTTTTGCAACTCCATAATAAACAGCTATGCAGTACATTGTAGTTTCTGTTGAACCCATGGCAACTGAAGCCATTCTTCCTATCAATGAATCCGGTCCATATGTATTGAACAGTTCAACCATCATTCCTTCAGCGCCTCCGCCTGAAAGAGATCTCATTATACCCATTGGCAGAACTTCTGCAGGCAATCCTATTAAGTTTGTTACAGGGCTTAATAATTTAACAACAAAGTTCATTGCTCCTGAAGCTCTGAATATTCCTATGGCAGCAAGCATTGCAACAAGGTATGGTATTATTCTTATTGCTGTATCAAATCCTTCTTTTGCGCCTCCAACAAACACTTCATAAACCTTGACTTTTTTTACATATCCATAAAGCGGTATTCCCAACAATATAGCTGGTATTGCATATAATGATATTGTATTTAAAACTGTCTGCAGCATATTATCCCTCCTGTACGTTTTCTACATCAGATTTTTCTATATAGTTTTCAACCTTGTATCTTTTCATTTTTCCGAACAATTTTGCAAGTATTATAGCTGAAACCGTAGAGATTGTTGTAGCCAGAATAACTGGTCCGATAACTTCTGTTGCGTTTGTAGAGCCTGCTGCTGCTCTTAATCCAATAACAGTTGCAGGTAAAAGTGTTACAGATGATGTGTTTATTGCTAAAAACATAACCATGGCATCTGTTGCAACACCCTTGTGTTCATTTAATGTATCAAGTTCTTCCATTGCCTTAAGTCCAAATGGAGTTGCTGCATTTCCCAGTCCAAGAATATTTGCTGCTATATTCATTATCATTGCTCCCATTGCAGGATGATCTGCCGGTACTTCCGGGAACAGTTTTTTCATAATAGGGCTTAAAGCTTTAGCTAATCCTCTTATTAATCCTGATTTTTCTGCGATAGCCATTATTCCAAGCCATAAAGTCATTATTCCGATAAGTCCTATTGCTATTTCAACTGCTGTGCCGGAAAAGTTTATGGCTGCATCTGTAACCGCCTGAACATTGCCGGTAAAAATAGCAACTACAACACCAATAACTATTAAACCTAACCAAATTCCATTAATCATTTTTGTTCTCCCTTTTTAGTATTTTTGTCTTGTAAATTTTGCAGGGATTTACAAACCCAATTAATCCTCCCCTCTGAATGTTGAATAATACTTATTAATTATAGCTGTCGAAATATAAAGCAATATGTATGCCAAAAATCAAAATGCAATCAAAAAAATAAATTGCCGAATTTCATTGCAATTTCAGTTTTTATATCTGTTGCAAAAATCCAAACAATTTAATTTGTTTCATTTTAAATGTTATTTTTTCCGCATTCGCGGAATAAAAAAATTCACTGTCAGCTACTTTTCAGTAAATTATTTGTTTTTTCAATGAAATGATAAAATTCCGCAAAACAGGAAACTTTCCTGTTTTGCGGAATCAATTAAATAATTATATTATGTTTTTTAACCTTTTCATAAAAAGCTGTCTTTCCTATGTCAAGAGCCGTAATGGCTGATTTATAATCACCGTTGCTTGCAGCTATTGCTTCTTCAATTGCTTCTTTTTCTGCCTCGTTGATTATTTCTTTCAACTTTCTCAGACCCTTAGCACCCGATTTATTCTGCTGTCTGTTTCTTTTTATAGCTAAGTGGCTTGAAAAAATTGTTTTTCCCTCTGCCATGTTTACTGCTCTTTCAAGAATATTCTCCAGCTCCCTTACATTTCCCGGATAATCGTAGGAGTACAACAACCTCAATGCTTCACCTGAAATCCCTTTTTCTCCGCAGCCTGTCCGTTCGCAAACTCTTGGAAGAATATTTCTTACAAGAGAATAAATATCTTCTCTTCTTTCTCTTAAGGGTGGCATCCAGATTGGAAATACATTTATCCTGTAGTACAAGTCCTCCCTGAAGCGCCCTTTTTGAACTTCTTCTTCCAGATTTTTGTTAGTAGCCACAATTATTCTTGCATCAATTCTTTTAATATCCTTGCTGCCCACCTTGTAATAGGACTTATCCTGTAGAACCTGAAGAAGTTTTGATTGAAGGGACATTGAAATCTCACCTATTTCATCAAGAAACAATGTGCCGTTTTGTGCTGCTTCAAATAATCCAATTTTTCCTCCGGTCTTTGCCCCGGTAAATGCTCCTCCTTCATAACCAAAAAGTTCACTTTCAAGCAGTGTCTCCGGTATTGAGCTGCAGTTTACAGCTATAAAAGGATTTTTACAATAACTGCTGTTTTCGTGAATTGCTTTTGCCAGCATACTTTTTCCTGTCCCGCTTTCTCCCAGTATCAGCACTGTTGAATTGGACTTGGCAGCTTTCAAAGCCAGCTTTTTCACGTTGGTTATTTCCCTGCTGTCACCTGCCAGATTAGGCAGCAGCTTCTCGGTAGCCTCCTCATCACTGAGTTTTCTTTCCATTTTGAAAAGATTTTGCAAAGCTTCGTCACGTTCGCTTATAATTTTTTTGATTTCAGATATGTCCTTGATTATCAACACTGCGCCCGTTCTTTTGCCATTCTTGTCCACAGGATGAAGAGAGCAGATAGTCGGTCTGCCGTTTATTTCCTTGTATTCGTCTGCATACCTGATGTCGTTCCCCACTGCTGCCTCATAAAATTCCTTAATGGTGGAATTGCCGTTGTGTATTTCAAATACATTTTTTCCAATCACATCAAAAAGCTCAGTACCATTGCCCTTTGACCTGAACTCCTTGCCCTTAAGCAATGCGTTTATGTCTTCGCCCCTTGCTGTATATCCTTTTGTCTGGTAAAACTTCATTTTTTTAGTGACAGCCTCTAAAACAACCATATGACCTATACATTTAACAAATTCAATCTTGTAAGTGTCTTGCCCTGCTGTTACAGAAACAATACCGTTTTCAAAATCTATGTAAGATGAAATATGTATTCCATGATACGTTCCCTCAAGCTCAAGTTTATCATGGAGGCTGTCGTTACCGCTGTATACATATTTTGGAACAAACCTTCTGTCATCACAGTAGCTTCCTACAGCAACAATGGCATCTCCTGTTTTTATATTGCTGTTTCTAATGCCTATATATTTAAGAGATTCCGGAGAAAGGCCCCCATCATCCTTACCTATGCAGCTGTCTGCAATGATGACTATATCACCTTTTTCAATTTTTCCAGAACTGTGGCTGTACTCGGGTTTATAGTCTATTCCGAATATTTCCTTTGCCTTGCTGTTGTATATTTGAATGATTCCCATGGTGTCAATGAATATAAAGCCGTCATGTATCATGTCCGTAAATTGTCTTTCAAAACTGTCTTTTTCAAACATAGTACCCATCCATCATTTAATCTTTTTGTTAATAATATCACTATTTTTGACTTTATTCAACTGTTTGAAATAAAAGAACCTGACTCTTTTGAATCAGGTCAGTTTGATGCAATTAATAATATTGGTAATTGTGGTGATGTTGAAATCTAAGTACGTAGGGGAGAGTCTTGTGCTCTCCCGCAGATAACAATTTATTGTTTGTATTAATCAACGGGAGGACAGTGGTCTTCCCCTACACCTTGAAACAAGTTATTACAATTTTTTCATCTCTAACAGCTGGTATTCTACTTTGAACTCTTCTCTTCTCAGGCCTCTGTCTTCGTATTCGCATTCACCCACCTGGTTGTCGTAGGGGTCATGACGCCAATATTTTTTAGGAGGGTCAAATTCATGCTGGAATTCTGAGTTTGCAACCATTCTGAATGGATCCAGGTTTCCAAAGTAAAAATTCCATTTTTCAGTGTTTCCGTTTCTTAATGCTCCTCCTCCAAATGAAGGATCTGCAAATAGCCATCCGAAAGGTTCCACATAAAACTGTGTCCAGTCGTGAGGTCCAATATGCTGTGGTGTAACTGCCAATCCTGACTGCCATCTTGCAGGAATTCCCACGCATCTTAACAGCGTTATGAACAACAACCCCTGCACACCGCAGTCACCTTTCAGGTTTAATGCCGCGTATTCAGGAATATTTGTTATGGTGGAGTATGCCCTCATGAAGGAATACCTCACGTTTTGTGTTATGTAGTCGTATATTTTTCTTGCTTTAATGAGAGGATTAGTTTCATCTCCTACTATTTCTTTTGCAAGTTCTCTTATGTACGGTGTGAACATGATATGTGGTTCTTGTTCCTCTGTGAAGAACTTTGGCTGCTCTTCCGAAACCAGTAAAGGATCAGGGTTGTTGTATGTAAGAGTGCTCTTAAAGGAATATTCCACTGAAAATTCCTGAGGCCCTTCCAGTTTTGTTTCAAAATATGCTGTTCTTTGAGGATAGTCAACTGATGACAAATATTTTGCAACTGGCGTCGTACTGATTATTTTAATGTCTGATTGCTGGCATTCTATAGGCAGCGGCATGTGAACTTTTATTGTTTCTCCAAGTTTATCACCGGGATTTTTGATCTTCACTGATGTCTTCATGCGAATGAAGTATGAAGCGATTCCGTTTTCCTTTGTGTCTTTGATGTTGTCGTTTAAGAACTGACCTCTGTCATCATTTGACACATTGTTTTTAAGCCTTGCTTCAATATCTGGTCTTGTCTTCACTATGGAGCCGTAAAAGCTGTCGTTAAATTTAACTTTTCCATCCACCAGAATCCAGTCAGCCTGTGAATTTTCCTGCAGCTCTTTCATTTCTTCTTCCGTGAAGTCCTTTATGTTGTCCTGCATGATTTTAAGTGCCTGTTCAAATGAATAAGGATATTCACCCTTTATGGTGGTGAGTATTTCTTTTTCAATTTCAAGCCTTTTTCTCATGGCAACAGGTATTTGTTTTTCAAGGCGCAAGTCTATGAGTTTCTGTGCCCCTTCAAAATTTCCACTGCACTTCAACTTCAGAATATCTTCAGGAAGATTTACTTTTAAGTACTTTAAATCATTAAACATGTTTTCCCCCATGATTATTATATTTAATTATGTAAAGGCAGCATCATAATGCTGCTTCAGTACCGTGACAATCATTTTCTGTTAAAAGTTCCAAATCCTTTTCCAGCAAAAACACATTATGTCCTTGTTTTCTTTTAATCATGAATCCTTTTTCTCTGTTTTTAATCAAGTAAACATTATTGCAGCATGTGGATACTGCAAAAAACTTTTTCTTCACTATAAAAAGCGGTATGCAGAAAAACCTGAGAACATGGTATTCCATATATGCCTCATACCTGCCATATTTTCCACAGAAGCTGCATAGTATGGGCTGGTAGAATTCCATGTTTTCCCGTTCAACATATATGTTAAAAAAAGACATATTATCAACTCTTTTTTATTTTTTATATTATATTAAATCAGTTCCTCTTCCTTGACAACTCTTTTTATTTTTGCGCCTAAATTCATAAATTTGTTTTCTATATGTTCATATCCTCTGTCAATATGATGTATGTCTGTTATTTCAGTTAGTCCGTTTGCAATTAGGCCTGCAATTATAAGGGCTGCACCTGCTCTTAAATCCGTAGCTTGTACCACCGTTCCCTTCAATTCAGGATTGCCTTTTATCCATGCCTGCTTCTTTGTGTATTCTACGCTTGCACCCATCTTCCTGATTTCATTCACATACTTGAATCGGTCTTCGGATACCCCTTCCACTACTGTGCTTTCACCGTTGACACTTGACAAAAGAACTGTCATAGGCTGCTGCAAATCTGTTGGGAATCCAGGGTATGGCAAAGTCTGTATGTTTACTGGAACTAGTTCCTTATCGTAAAACACTCTCATGGAATCTCCGTATTCTTCAATTCCAACACCCATTTCCTTCAGCTTTGCAGTAACAGGCTCAAGATGCTTTGGTATTATATCGTCTATTATGATGTCTCCCTTAGTGGCTGCTGCGGCAATCATGTATGTTCCGGCTTCTATCTGATCAGGAATTACCTTGTATGTGCAGCCTGTAAGTTCTTTCACTCCGTTTATTCTTATTACGTCAGTTCCTGCACCCTTAATGTCCGCTCCCATTGAATTCAAAAAGTTTGCAGTGTCCACTATGTGCGGTTCCTTTGCAGCATTTTCTATAATAGTCCTACCCTCTGCATAAACTGCTGCCAGCATTATGTTTATGGTAGCCCCTACGCTTACAACATCCAGATATATCTTTGCACCAATCAGCTTATCGGCTTGTACATTTACTCTTCCTTCGGGGGTGATGTCAACAGTTGCTCCCAGTGCTTCAAAACCTTTTATGTGCTGGTCAATGGGCCTGTCTCCTATGTCACATCCTCCCGGCAACAAAGAAGAAGCTTTTTTAAATCTTCCAAGCCCTGCCCCCAGCAGATAGTATGAAGCTCTCATTTTTTTCGACAATCCGTTTTTAAGATAGCATTCGTTAACTTGAGATGCATCAACATAAATGGAAGTGTCGTCTATATGTTCAGCCACTGCGCCCAGTTCCTTCAATATGTCAATGAATACATTGACGTCTTCTATTTTAGGAACATTTTGAATGATGCACTTGCCCGGGCAGAGCAATGTGGCCGGTATTATGGCAACAGCAGCATTTTTAAACCCTCCGATATTAACTTTTCCTTTTAATTTTGTTCCGCCTTCTATAACAAATTTAGACATAAACAATTCCTCAATTCTGTTTTTTATGTATTTAAATTGACTGGCAATGATATACTCAATATTACAATTTTATTACATTCTTCATAATATGATATAATATTTTTTGTTTTTTTTCAACAAAATAAAATATATACGTTTATTAAATATTGGTTATCTTTCACGGTATTTTCCATTTGCGTAACTATTTGTAATCAGTCAGCATTTGGAAGGTGTTTTTGAGTACCATCACTGAATATAACTTTCCACGCGGGGTCAGAATTTATTCTTGCAATGTATTGCCAATTCTCATCTTCCATGCTGTAATATGTCATTTCAATTTTAATAATTTCTTTGTCTGAAACATCATCGTATGTCAAAAGCCTCATTAAAGCTTCGACGGCAGTAACAGTCCTAACTTTTTCAGTTATTTCCTTAACTTGATTTATTCGCTGCATTTCAAACTTGTAAATACCATTTTCATCAGCATAAAAATTCATGTATGAATTTTCCATGGAATAATCGTTGTAACTTTGCGTAAAAGAATAAACACATGAATCTTCCGCTACATATGTGCGGTTTTCAGTATATCCTTCCATGCTGATGTTTTTTTCTTCAACAAAATCATTTATGAGGACTGACATTTCATCTTCGGTTGGATGTTTTCCTTGTATTTTTTCACGAATAGTGTAGCTCAGTTTTTTTCCGTTTATTATTTCAAGTGTTTCTCCATTATCATTGTTGTACACATACACATCTTCAACTGCTTCTACACCGCTTCCCAGATAGTTTTGAATAATCTCATTGTTTATATCTATCATTTCATATTCAGTATCAAGTATGGGCATAACGTATGTCTGTTCCGATATTTCACAATTTACTGTTATATTTTTCTGTTTAAGCAGCTCTTCCACGCTTTCAACAAACTGCTCATCATTCATGACATTATAATCTTCCGTATGCGCGTTGTTGAAGTATGATGCCAATAAAATGATATTTAAAATAACAAATGCAATTATAAGTATTGTGTTTGACTTGTTCCAATCCATATATTCATCCTTTTCATTACCATTCTTCAATCAATGCGCCTGTTGTGGCGTTGAAAATGTAGCTCTTGTTATTTGTTTCAATAACCCACACCACTCTTAGCATCTGTTCCTTTGAAATTCTTGCCAGGTCGAAGTATCCCAGGTAAATGTTATTGATATCCTTAATCATTTCAATTTTAATGGGTTTAATTTCAGAAACCGTTCCTTCAGCTGTTACACTTTCACCTGTGTCAAGGTTTCTGCTTATTACTTCAACTGCAGGTAGAATCTGAGTATTGTTCATTTTGTCCATTTGCGAATCATCTATGTTTCTTATGAACCTTTTGTACGAAACAACTTTGTTGCCTACCACATCAATCTGCAGGGCTGTATTTTCCCTTACCTTGCTGAACAATATAGGTCTTTCAAGAATTTTGTATGAAAATGTGTATCTGTAGCCGTAGTTCCCTTCATGCTGAATGCTTTCAAGATTGCTCAGGTAGACATCCTTTGGAAATCCGAGAAATTCTTCGGTGAAATTCACAGCTGCAGCAAAGCTTTCATATTGATCTGTCACACTGCTTGGGTCAAAAACAGCATCATAAAAATCAAGGAGACCTTCTTCATTAATTTTAAGAACTTTTTCTGTTCTGTAGGTGTATACAAGATTTCCGCTTACTTCAACGGATTTTCTCACATAATCGTAATTGTTTTTAAAATAGTCCTTTGCAATTTCATTGATTCTATACGTATCGAAAACATCAAGCTCTGACTGCACAAACACGGGATTCATTACAGAAACTTCAAGAGGAACCGGAACCTGCACCGTTTCATCGCCTATTTTTTGATCAAAGGAATATTTCGTTTCACTTTCGAAATCAAAATTTTTGATTATGTCCAAAAGCTCAGATGTATCAATATTATCTCCTTCTATTTTCACAGTGTTGATTCCGTCATAAAAATATAAGGATTTAGTATTTTCAAGATCTACAATTATATTTTTGATATTTTTTACTGCTTTGTTTATTTCAGCATTTTCCAGCTGCATGTGCCCTGTGAATATTTCTGAAGGTATGTTTGTACTGAAGTCAAACTTAAGATATTCTTTGGGAAACGCGGCAGATCCAGTAACGCTGCTTTTATTGTAGTTTTGAAAAGCATCGTTAATAATGTGCACCGTCTTTCCCCACATATCGAATTTGTCTGTATATGTGACAGTATAATTTTCCTTGTATTTAATTATATTCTTTATAGGTCTTACAACTTCCCATATATCTGCAACAATTATGTCGTCAGGAACATTGTCTTCTGTGTCTGCGCTGCTTATAAAGTCAGGCAACTGAAGCCATACATAGCTGCTTAAATAGACACATACTATAACCATTACAAACAAGACTATATTTTTAATTTTTTTATGTATCATATATGCCTCTTTATTTAAAATAACTCTGGAATTTTAATAATCATCTCAGTTCCTTTGTTAATTTCGCTTTTTATGGCAATGGTGCTGTCATGGGCATCGGCTATCTGCTTTGCTATGGAAAGTCCAAGACCTGTCCCCCCCATATCTCTTGTTCTAGCCTTATCAACCCTGTAGAACCTTTCAAAAACTCTGGATTGATCTTCGGGAGGAATTCCAATTCCGTCGTCCTTGATGCTCACGACTACGTTGTTGTCTTCCCTGTAAGCAGAAATATACACGTTGCCGTTTTCAGGCGTGTACTTGACTGCATTGCCTGCAATATTTAAAAGTATCTGCTCAAAACCGTCTCTGTCAAATAATATGTGCATGTCTTCAGGAATTTTACCAAGCTGAAGGTGAATATTCTTATTCTTGATTTGAATCTGAAGTTTTTTAAGCACCTGGCTGACCATGTCGCTTAAGCTTAAACTTTCCTTTTTCCACTTAGTCTTGGAATAATCCATTCTTGAAAGCCTTAAGAGGTCGCTTACAAGTCTTGCCATGCGGTCGCTTTCCGAGTTGATGACAGTCAGGAAGTCCACGGCAATCTGTCTTTCTTCCAATGCTCCATCAAGCAAAGTTTCCGTGTAGCTTTTTATTGTTGTTATTGGAGTTTTAAGTTCATGTGAAACATTGGCAACAAATTCTTTTTGAAGCTTGTCAATCTTGTATTGTTCAGTTATATTCTTAAATACAATAATTACGCCTCCAATTTCATTTTTATTGTTCATGAAAGGAGCGTAATCAATGTTATATGTTTCTCCGTTTTGTTCCAAAATATCGGTGCCATGATAGTTGTTTTTTTTCAAGTTTTTCAGCATCATTTTGTCCTTGACTCTGACAATGGCAGAATCGTAGTCTTCATCTTCTTTCTTCAAAGAAAGAAGTCTTTCTGCTACTGGGTTTGCGTGAACTATGCTTCCTGCTGCATCAACTGTAAGAACCCCGTCAGCCATGTACTTGAATGTAGTTTCCATCTTGCTTTTTTCCTGCTGAAGCTTAGACATCGTCCCTTTAAGCTCATCAATGAGGAAGTTGAATGTGTTTCCAAGCTGTCCGATTTCATCGTCTGACTTTACATCTACCTTGTGGTCAAAGTCACCCTTTGACATTTGTTCAGCCTTGGCAGTAAGGTCCTTGATTGGGCCTGTTATGCTGGATGACAAAATAAGACCCAGGAATATGGTTATGGCAAGAGCTATTAAGGTAGCCTTGGACATTATGTCCCTGGACTCATTCACGGTGTCGTAAATATATTCTATGTTGTTGACAAAATATATGAATCCTTTGATGCTTCCATCAGCGTAAACAGGATATGACATGTGATAGTAAGACGGGTCTTTTTCTCCGTCAAACTCATCAGGAGGAGCAATGTGTGCAGGGTTTCCATCCATTGACTTTGCAAGTATATAGTTGTTTATTTTATTTGTGTTCAATGCGCTTTGCCCTATGACTTCTTCAACACTGCCTGCTATTATTGTTTTCTTCTCATCATTCAATATTACATACAAGTCTTCATTGTATCCAACTTGAAGGCTGTTTATGCTTTTTTGAATTTCCTCCGTTTTATCTTCCCACATGTTTGATTTCAAAGGGTCAGATGACGCTATGATGAACCTTATGCGGGAGTCCATGTTCTTGGAGTTCATCTCCAGCTGTATTTCCTCCAGCTGATCAACAATGTAAATTCCAACTATGGACATGGAAAGAAAAACCAGCAAAAAATAAATTAATACGAATCTCCACTTAATACTTTTAAACATAATTGCACCTAAGGCCGGAGTTACCGGCCTGTCTCCCTATTTGCTCTTGAAATAATATCCTGTTCCTCTTTTTGTGATTATATACTTGTCTTCTTCAGTTTCAATTTTTTCTCTGAGCCTTCTTACGGTAACATCCACGGTTCTTAAGTCACCGAATTCATATCCCCAGACTTCCTTCAAAAGATGTTCCCTGTTGAAAACCCTGTCTGAATTTTGAAACAAATATTTTAAGAGATCAAATTCTCTGTTTGTAAGATCTATAATTTGATTGTCCTTGCTGACTTCGTACGTGTTCATATCAATTGTCAGGTTTCCTACATTGATTATTTTGGACTTCATTTCTTCATTGACATTTGAAAGTTTAACACGTCTTAAGTTTGCCCTGACCCTTGCAACAAGTTCCTTGTTGCTGAATGGTTTTGTGATGTAGTCATCAGCTCCCAGCTCAAGTCCGGTTATTTTGTCATTTTCTTCTTCTTTTGCTGTAAGCATTATGACAGGCATAACATATTCCATCCTGATTTCCTTGAGAACCTCAAATCCGTTTTTCTTGGGAAGCATTATGTCAAGTATTACAAGCTCCGGATTCAATTTATGAACCACTTTGAGAGCATCTTCGCCGTCATATGCTGTCTGTACTTCAAACCCTTCTTTTTGCAAGTTGTACTTAATTATTTCGGCTATGGGTCTTTCATCATCCACTACTAATATTTTAGGCATAAATTCCTCCATGTAACAATTATCATTAAACAACAGAAAAAATAGATTGTTGATGCTAAAATGGACAGCATTCTTTCATTGTGCTAATGCTTATCCAGTGTACCTATGTTTATCCATTGTTCAAATATTATACCATGTTTTTCAAAAATGAACACCATCTTTATTTATAAGCATAAATTAATTTAGGTGGTGAATTTAATGAAAAATCATATAGATTACAACAAACTCTGTCCAATTATACAAGGGCAGGTGAATTCAAGCAATAACAACATTTTACCGGTTATTATAAGTTATAAGAGCGACAAAAAAATTAAAGAAGGAAAAATTTCTTCATTATCAAATAAATTAAACTACAATCTTCCCATAGTAAACGGATGCGCCTGCGACATGTGCATTCAATCAATCATTGAAATAACAGAAGACCCGGACGTGGAATTCATAAGCTACGATTCAAAGGTCTTTGCAGTAATGGATGTTGCAAGGAGCGTGGTGGGAGCTGATTTGATTACAAACACAAAGTATACAGGCAAAAACATCACAGTTGCCATAATTGATACGGGAATTTCACCCCATGCTGACCTTGTTTACCCCACAAACCGCATAGTAGGGTTCAAGGATTTTGTAAACAAGGAAACAAGAGCATACGATGACAACGGACACGGCACTCATTGTGCAGGAATACTTGCCGGAAACGGCTATTCGTCTAAGGGTAAGTACAAAGGAATTGCTCCGGAAGCAAATATTCTTTCAGTGAAAGTTCTTGATGAAAGCGGAAACGGAAACACATCAGACATTTTATCAACTGTTCAGTGGATAATTGAAAACAGGGAGGTTTATAAAACAAGAATAATCAATTTTTCTTTGGGAGCCATTGCTCAGTACAGGGAAAGGAGAGACCCTCTGGTTAAAGCAGCAAACAGGGCTATAGACAACAACTTTATAGTTGTTGCAGCAGTAGGAAACAGCGGACCAATGAGGAACACCATACTGTCTCCTGCAACCAGCAGGTATGTAATTTCTGTTGGAGCATTGGATGACGGGCGCACAGTTGAAACAAACGACGATTCCATTGCAGAATTTTCAAGCAGGGG